>JAEERZ010000236.1 GCA_016286075.1 Selenomonadaceae bacterium | reverse complement strand
GGACTTCCGTCAGCTACGGTTATTTGGTGGACGGAAACGGCGGCGTCATAGACGAAGCCTTGATGCTGATGATGAAAATGCCCCATTCCTATACGAAGGAAGACGTGGTGGAATTCCAGTGCCACGGAGGTCCCGTCGTGCTGCGGGCGGTGCTGGAGCGCACCTTTGAACTGGGGGCCCGTCCGGCGGAACGAGGCGAGTTCACGAAGCGGGCGTTCCTGAACGGGCGGCTGGATCTGTCCGAGGCGCAGGGCGTCATGGAAGTGGTGGGCGCGAAAACGGAAGCTTCCCTGCGCATGGCCGTCGGCCGTCTTTCCGGCCGGTTCTCCGAAAGGATCAAGGAGCTCCGGGCAAAGGCGCTGGATCTCATCGCCCATTTGGAGGCGTCGATTGATTTTCCCGAGGAGGAAATCGACGACGTGGTAATCGACGACGTCCGCTTGCAGGCGGTTTCGATGAAACAGGCCGTGGAAGATATGCTGAAAACGGCCCACGCGGGAAAGATCTTGAGCGGCGGCCTGAAAACGGCCATCATCGGAAAGCCGAACGTGGGGAAATCCAGTCTTCTGAACGCGCTGTTGTCGGAGGAAAGGGCCATCGTCACCGACATCCCGGGCACGACCCGGGACAGCATCGAGGCGTATTCCGATATCGGGGGCATTCCCCTCTGCCTGATCGATACGGCGGGCATCCGAAACGCCAAGGACGCGGTGGAAAAGATCGGCGTGAAGCGCGCCCGGGCCTGCGTGGAGGAAGCGGCGCTGGTATTGGCGATTTTCGACGGAGCCGCGCCTATGACCGAGGAAGACCGGGAAATCTTGGAATTGACGAGAGGAAAAGACGCGATCTTCCTTCTGAACAAGTCCGACAAGGAAAAAGCGCCGGGAGCGGCCGGAGAGGAAGAGATCCGAAAGATACTGCCGGAGGCAGAGATCGTCCAGGTTTCCGCCAAGACGGGAGAAGGACTGGAAGCGCTGGAAGAGATTATCCGGGAGAAAGTCTACGGGAGCGACCTGAACGGCGACGAGGCATCCTTCGTCCACGACGTCCGGGAGGAAAATATCCTGCGCCGGGCCCACGGGTATCTGGTCGATACGCTGCAGACCATAGAAAACGGCATGAGCGCCGATTTCATCGTCATCGACCTGCGTTCCGTCTGGGAGACGCTGGGAGAGATTACCGGAGAAACCGCCGGGGAAGGAATCATCGACGCGATCTTCAGCAAGTTCTGCTTGGGCAAATAAAAGTATGTTATATGAAGGAGAATCACTGTGTTTGTTGCCGGAGAATATGATATCGTTGTAATCGGCGCGGGCCACGCCGGAGTGGAGGCGGCGCTGGCGGCGGCGCGGATCGGCAGGAAGACTCTGCTCGCCACGCTTTCCATGGACAATATCGCCCTGATGCCCTGTAATCCGTCCATCGGAGGCCCGGCGAAGGGGCATCTCGTCCGGGAAGTGGACGCCCTCGGCGGAGAGATGGGGCTGAATATCGACAAGACCGCGATCCAGTCCCGGCTGCTGAACACGGGCAAGGGTCCGGCGGTTCACGCGCTGAGAGCCCAGGCGGACAAGAAACGCTATCAGTTCACGATGAAGGAGACCTGCGAGAAGCAGGAAAACCTTGACGTGAAGCAGCTTCTGATCGAGGACGTGCAGGTGGAGGACGGCGAAGTCAAAGGCGTCGTCGCGGAGACGGGCGAGTTCTATCGCTGCCGCGCGGTGATTCTGGCGACGGGCACTTATCTGCGCGGGCGTATCATCATCGGCGAGACGACTTACGACGCGGGACCGAACGGGCAGCGGGCTGCGATGAAGCTGACCGGCTCGCTTCAACGTATCGGGATCAAGCTCATGCGGTTCAAGACCGGGACACCCGCCCGGGTGGACGCCCGCTCTCTCGATTACGACGAGATGGAGATGCAGCCGGGAGACGACGAGGCGGCGGCCTTTTCCTTCATGACCGACGAGCCGACGCGGAGCGTCGCGCCCTGCTGGCTTTCCTATACGAACGAGGAGACCCACAAGGTCATTCGCGACAATATCCATCGGGCCCCGATGGCCAACGGCGTCATCAAGGGCATCGGGCCGCGGTACTGCCCGTCCATTGAGACGAAGATCGTGCGGTTTCCCGATAAGGAACGCCATCAGCTCTTCATCGAGCCGGAAGGGATCCATACGGAAGAAATGTACGTGCAGGGCATGTCCACGAGCCTGCCCGTGGACGTGCAGATCGCGTTTCTCCATACGATACCGGGGCTTCGCCACTGCCGCGTGATGCGGGCGGGGTACGCCATCGAATACGACTGCATCGACCCGACCCAGCTTTCCCCGACGCTGGAGCTGAAGAATATCCGCGGCTTTTTCTCGGCAGGCCAGTCCAACGGCACTTCCGGCTACGAAGAGGCGGCGGCCCAGGGGCTGATTGCCGGAATCAACGCGGCGATGTATGTGACGGGCAGCGAGCCGCTGGTGCTGAAACGCTCGGAGGCGTATATCGGCGTCCTGATCGACGACCTCGTGACGAAGGGCACCAATGAGCCATATCGCATGATGACTTCCCGCGCCGAGTATCGGCTGATCCTCCGGCAGGACAACGCCGACCTGCGGCTCACAGAATACGGCCGCCGCGTCGGGCTGGTGACAGACGAACGGTATGCCCGCTACCAGAAGAAGAAAGCGGAAATCGAGGCCGTCTTGAAGACACTGCGAGAAACGACGCTGACGCCAAGCGCCGAAACGAACGAGAAATTGGCGGCGGCGGGCATGGGGGAAATCCGGACGGTGACGTCGCTTTTCGACCTGCTGCGCCGGCCCGAGGCCGATTACAGGAAAGCCCGCGCCCTTTTCGATTTGCCGGAAGTGTCCGACGAAGCGGCGCGCCAAATCGATATCACGGTCAGGTACGAGGGCTATATCCGCCGACAGCAGGAGCAGATCGACCGCATGGAGCGGCTGGAATCGAAGCTGCTGCCGCCGGACATGGATTATGAGAAAGTGCCGAGCCTCCGGGAGGAAGCGAGGGAAAAGCTGATCGCCGTGCGGCCGCGTTCCGTGGGACAGGCGGGACGCATCTCGGGCGTGTCCCCGGCGGACGTGTCCGTGCTCTTGGTCTGGCTGGAAAAGGAACGGAGAAGCCAAAAAGACTCATAACAGAAAAACCCCGCCGCTTTCCCAACGTGAAAGTCGACGGGGTTTTGTATTATGGGAATATGGAGAAGGAAATCCGCCGCCGGGATAGTTGGCAAGCGGTTTTCCGTGTGGTATACTATTTCTATGGGCGTGGTTTGGCAAGGAGGGCGCGGCATGGAGTTTCGCGACGAGGTGCGAAAGGCGGCGGCAGAGTTTGGGACGCCGCTGACGGAGCGGCAGGAGGAGCAGTTTTCGCTCTATTATTCCCTGCTGCTGGAATGGAACGAGAAGATGAATCTCACCGCGATTACCGAGCCGCGGGAAGTGGCCGCCAAGCACGTCGTGGATTCGCTTTCGGCGTTTGACCCGGAACTTTTCCGGGAGGGAACGCGGGTCATCGACGTGGGGTCGGGAGCCGGGTTTCCGGGGCTGGCGCTGAAAATCTATTTTCCGTCGATGGAGATCGTATTGCTGGATTCGCTGCAAAAGCGCGTGAAGTTCCTGGAGACGGTGGTTTCCGCCCTCGGGCTTTCCGGCGTCGCCTGCGTCCATGGCCGGGCGGAAGAGGCGGCGCGGCGGAAGGAATACAGGGAGCAAGTTGATTTGGCTTTGGCGCGGGCGGTGGCGCGGCTTTCCGTATTGGCGGAATACA
>JAEERZ010000235.1 GCA_016286075.1 Selenomonadaceae bacterium | reverse complement strand
CGGCGTCGCGCCGAACAAATTCCTGGCGAAGCTCGCCTCCGACATGGAAAAGCCCGACGGCCTCGTGGTCATCCGCCCCGAGGACGCGGAGCGGGTCCTCGCGCCGCTCCCTGTCAGCCGCATTTTCGGCGTCGGAAAGAAAACGGAGGCCCGCCTTTCCGCCCTCGGCTTCAAAACCATCGGGCAGTTGGCCGCCGCCGACCGGAGCCGACTGGCGCGTGCATTGGGCGACCGCATGGCGGCGCAGCTCATCGCCCTGGCCCACGGCCTCGACGACCGGCCCGTGGAGCCCACCCGCGCCGCGCAGTCCATCGGACGGGAGGAAACCTTCGACGAGGACATCCACAGCCGCGAGGAGGCCGAGCGCGTCCTGCTCTCGCTGTCGGAGGAAGTGGGCTGGCGGCTCCGCCGGGAGGGCCTCTCCGCCCGCACCGTCACGCTGAAGCTCCGCTTCGCGCCCTTCGACACCTACACCCGGCAGCAGACCTTCCCCGATCCCGTATCCTTCGACGAGGACATTTTCTCGGCGGCCCGCGCTCTCTTTCGCGCTTTTCCCGTGCCGCCGGGCGCGGGCATTCGGCTCCTCGGCGTCAGCGTCGGCGGCCTGACGGAGGAAGGGGAGCTTTCCCTGTTCGACGATCATGAGAAAAAAGAGAAGCTTTACAACGCTATCGACAAGATTAAAGGCAAGTTCGGCGAAGCCATTTTGACCCGGGCGTCGCTGACAAAGCCGAAGGAAGAAAAGTAATTCCATCCATTTGCCAATAAGACTTTAAAGAGTATTGCAATAAAAAAGGAAACCGTTTTAATAACGGTTTCCTTTTCGTTTATTCCGTTTAGAAGAAGAAGCAAAGCTCGGTAAACACGGTGTTGACCTTGGTGGAAGCCTCGCCGCTGTAGACGTTCATGTTCTGTCCGTTGAACCAGTTGAACTTCGCCATGAAGAGGTGCATCGGCGTCCACGCCACGCCCAGCTCCACGCCGCGGGTGCCGCTGTCCTGCGCGCCGTGAACCTTGTAGCTGTTCCAGCCCGTGCTGGAGAAGCCGCCAAGCTGCCGCCACGCGACGAACGCGCCCCAGGAATTCTTCTTGTCGGGCCGCGCGCCCTTATAGTTGAGCTGGATTGCGTAGGAGTTTTTCTGGCTGCTTTCCCATTCGTCGTTCGCGGCTTTCAGTGTCGGCCCCGCGTCTACGCCGTGGGCGTGGGAATACGCGCCCGTCAGCTGCAAGTCCTTCGTGAATTTGTAGCCGAGGCCCAGCGCCATGATATCCAGGCTGCCTCTGTCGATCAGCGCCTCCATCTCGTGCCGCTGGGTGAAATGGTGCCAGCCGAGGCCCCAGTTGAATTTATTCTTCCGGTCGTTGTAAACCTCGACGCCGCCGTATGAAGCCGTACCCTCGCCCCGGGTGCTGACAATGCTGTGACCGGGCAGGGAAGGGGCGGCGTCGTCGCCGAATGCCATCAGGGCGTTCACGGAATCGTTGAAACGGCCCAAGTTCAGCGCGGCCTTCACGTCGTCGCCGACGACCAGCGAGCCGCCGGTGAATGCGCCGTCCGTGACCATGCCGAAGTCGGCCTCCGACCGGTAAGGCAGCTTGCCGAGCCGCAGGCTCAGGTTCTTGTAGTCGCCCTGCACATAGATGCGGTCCACCATGACGTGGTCGTCGTTCTTCGCCGTGTCGCCGTTGGTCCAGTCGCCGTAATTGATACGCGCCTTGCCCGTCCAGTGCTCGTTGATCCGCATCGTCGGCTCGAGACGGAGGAGGATCTGATTCACGCTCACATTGTCGTCGGGAACGGGCGGAACGCGTCCCGGCGCGGGCGACGCCGCGTTGGTGCGGTGGATATAGCGGTAACGCACAAGGCCGCGCAGCCATACGTTGTCCACTTTTTTCTCGAGGGCGGCGACGCGGACGCCCAAATTATGCAGTTCGTCGGCGAACTCGGCGGCCAGCTTGTCGATCAGGGCCTTGTCTCCGCCGCCTTTCGCCATGGCCCGGGCGACCATCTGCGCCATCTCGTAGCGGGTGATTTCCTGATTCCCGCGGAACGTGCCGTCGCCGTAGCCCTCGATCACGCCGTCGGCGGCGAGCCGGGCAATCGCGTCGTAAGCCCAATGGTCGGCGGGCACGTCCTCGAAAGGATTGGACGCGGCGAACGTCGTGGACGCCGCCCCGACAAGCAGCGCCGCCGTCAATGCAGATGCGAAAGAGGATTTCTTCATGGCACAGATCTCCTAATAATAAAAGCTAAATTCTTGCCCTCCCCTTTGGGGAGAAACAGTCCAGTGGACTGTGTTTCGGGACCGTCGAAGACGGTGGGTGAGGTTTCAAAGCGTTGAGGCTATATAGTCGTGATTCACAGGACCTCATCCGTCAGCCCTTCGGGCTGCCACCTTCCCCAGAGGGGAAGGCTCGAAAATCTTCCTCTCCCCAGCCTATCACATTCCTTCCCGCCGCGCAAGCGTTAAGGTTAAGGAAACAGAACGCCCTGTTTCGGTGTGTCCTCGATTTCCGCGCAGGAGTTCATCTTCCGCTCCGTCACCTTGTCCCCCGGCTCCACATGCCCGACCAGGAGAGGCGAAGCCTCGTCGTGGCGCGCGACCCGCGCCGCCGTGCTCTCGGCGCTGAAATTCGCGTAGCAGTAGCGACAGCCGTGGCGGCAGGTATTGTACGCGCCCACGTCCACGCTTTCCGCGCAGCCGCACTCCGGTCGTTGGTTCTTGTCCTTCGCCGCGCGAATCGGGCGCCCCGTCAGCCGACCGATCAGCTCCGGGTCGACGCAGCGGCTCCGTTCCACGCCGTAGGCCGAATAATCCCCCGCCTCGGCGCAGGCCGCAATCGGAAGCCCGTTTTCCCGCACCGCCGCCCCGAAGGCCTTCGCCAGCGCGTTCATCTCCGCTTCCTCGCAGACGCGCCCGTCGATGGCGCGAAGCCCCTTCGCGATCTTCGGGTAAAAGTCGAGGAAACTGAACACGCACCGCCCCGCGTAGGGAGCAATCTCCCGCGCCAGCCTGCCGAAAGTCTCGATATGCCATGCCTCGTCGTACTTCGGCGACAACAGCACGGGGTCGTACCGCCAGACGAGCCGCTCCCGCCCGATCTTCTCCGCCAGCGCCCGAAGCGTCTCCATCCGTTCATCGAGGGGCGGCACGTTCGGCTCCGCGTCCCGCCCGTAGGCGTTCAGCGTGAACTGGAAATAGAAGGGGAACCGCGCCCCGATCTCGTCCAAATACGGCAGCAGCGGAGCGGGATTCTTCGTCCAGAACACGATGCAGTCGACGACCTCCGGCGAAAGCGAAATCCGGCTCACCTGTCCGTGATTCATCGGATTCCGTGCCAAAACGAACCCCTCGCGCACCCGCTCCATAAACCAGCGGGGGAAAAAGGCGGGAATATCCGTCCGTCGGCTGACGCTGAGAATCATGGCGAGGCTCCTTTCTATTTTGAAAATCTATTTTTGTTTTGCAAGAGCAAAATTTTTCCATTTTAAAAACGAAATCGCATTTTCCGTTTCTCCTTGCCATCCCTACTGTGACGCGGCCTCCACGGGGATTTCTTGAAAAAAGCAGAAGCGAAAAAAATGTTTCACGTGAAACAAAGAAACAAGTGTTTGATAATTTGCGAGAGGTGAAGAAATAAAATAGAGCAAGCGACGTCCCAGTCCGAGGGAAAACCTCCGCAACTGCGCCAGCAAGCTCTATATGTAAATATCACAGCTATGCAGAAGTGTCAATATTCTTGCGGCGAATTATATGGCAGATAACGGCGTTGTATCTTGGTATAATTTGATATATACTTTACTTT
>JAEERZ010000234.1 GCA_016286075.1 Selenomonadaceae bacterium | reverse complement strand
GGAGTTTCGGAACCTATAACATACCCATTTTAATGTCTTGATAGTCGTATTGCATTCCGTAAATCCATTGTTCAGTCCGTTCGCAATCACGCAAATCAACTCTTCTTTCCATCTATTCGTCGTTTGAAGTAGCATCTTGAATTCCTTGATTGCTTGCTTCTTTGTCGATTCCGTGAACTGTCGCAGTCTCTTTGAAAATTCTGCACTGTCTTTGCTTTCGGAGATTTTGAAGTCAACTTCTTTCATCCCGTACGCGGCGGAAAGCTGCTCTGAATGGTTCAGCAGCACTTCAAGGATATTACGATTTTCCTCCGTGAGGTCTTTCTCTCGTTTCAGGAGAACCTTCTGGGAATGCTTGAAATATCTGCAGCACGAATTCCTGAGTCCCGATTGTAGCTCTTTGCGCACATTGTCCAGCGCATCGTTCACCATCCGGCCTACATTGAAATGGTCAGCTGCAATTTTTGCGTTTGGGAAATATTCTTGTACTATCTTCCGGAATGAAGCGCTCAGGTCGATGCTCACGTATTTGACTTTGAGGCGTTCCTCCAAGGGATATTGAAAGATGGAAGCGTAGAGATTGTCGGGAGGTCTGCCGGGAAAGATGGCGCGGCAATAACTTTGGGAAAGGATGTTGATGATTACTTGGAATTTCGCACCTGCGTTGCCGCGGAACTCGTCGATGGAGATGGCTTCGCTCAGCGTGCGGCAGGAAAGGCTGACCATGAGGAAACGGTGGGCTGCAATGGATGGGGATACGTTGTGCTTTTCGGCAATGGCGGAGGACGAAATAAGCTGGATATGGATGAAAATGATGTCGGCGTCGGAATAGGGGGTGGTAATACCTATTAATGAATGGATGGGATTCGGAAAACACCTTCCCGCAATTGGGGCATAGGTAACGTCGTTTTTGATAGATGATTTATTTTTCCATCTATAGGGTAAGGGCGGTCTTAGGTTTTGACGACGGCGGTAGTTGTGGACGCGAGTAGTTGGCTTATGGCAACATAGGCATGGATGGGAAGCGACGGGCAAGATGAATATGAGAGGGCCTTTTTGGAAGTGTCCGTGGATTGGCTTGGCACGTTGATGAGAAATGTGGTAAAAATCTCCATGGACATGGTGATTTCTCCTTTCAGTGCTGTGTAGCGACTACATTGTAGCAAAAAGTCCCATGTCTTTTCCTATTGCAAAAAGAATAAATGTTGCAGCTGACATGTTTGTCATACCACAACATTTATTATAGAGCCTGTATATTTTGCATCCTCTGCAAAGACGCAAAAGACGGGCGAGGGGAAATCTCCGCGCCCGTCTTTACGGCTTATTATTGGATTGCTTTCGTGAGGTCAGCCATGAACTCTTCCAGCCGTTCCTTCGTCACATGCTGCATGACGACGATATGAGAGAGGTCGCCGCCGAGGCGGTTGTCATGGTCGGGAGTCAGATCGTACTTCCTCACGATAGCTTCCGGCGGGCGTTTGAAGTAAATCGTGTTCGACTTCGGCTTGCGCCAGACCGGCCAGCCCGGCTTTTCCATCTCTTCCTGAAGCCACTTGGCCCGGAGCAGCATCCCGTAAGCCTGCTTCGTCAATTGACAAACCCGCCGTTTCGTTTTATCATTCTACTATATGTTTATTTTGCCCGTCGGTTTTCGGCGGGGATTCTGAAAGAAAAGGGGCTCGGAGTTTTATGAGCAAAGGACGTATTTTCAGCGCGATGCAGCCGTCGGGAAAGTTTCACCTCGGCAATTATATGGGAGCGTTGGAGAATTGGGTGAAGCTGCAAAACGATTACGACTGCATTTTCGCGATTGCCGATCTGCACGCGCTGACCAGCGCGTACGCGGACACGAGCAAGCTGCCCGGATATATTCACGACATGATGCTGGACTGGCTGTCGGCGGGGCTCGACCCGGAGAAGAACATCATCTTCGTGCAGTCGCAGGTCAAGGAGCACGCGGAGCTTCATCTGCTGCTTTCGATGATGACGCCGCTGTCGTGGCTGGAGCGCGTGCCGACCTACAAGGACAAACTGCAGAATTTGGGCGAGCAGGGCAAGGACATCAATACATACGGCTTCCTGGGCTATCCCGAACTGATGACGGCGGATATCGTGCTTTACAAGGCGGGATGGGTGCCGGTGGGCGAGGACCAGAATCCGCATCTGGAGCTGGCGCGTGAAATCGTGCGCCGGTTCAATCTGATGTACGGCAAGGAAGTCTTCGTGGAGCCGCAGGGACTGATGAGCCGCGCGGCTGTGCTGCCGGGCATCGACGGACGGAAGATGTCGAAATCCTACGGCAACACGATTCCCTTCGCGTCAAGCCCCGACGAGCTTCGGGAGCGGGTGCGGATGATCGTGACCGACCCGGCGCGTATCAAGAAAACGGACAAGGGCCATCCGGAAGTCTGCGTGGCGTTCAAATTCCAGAAGCTGTTCAACGCGGACGAAGTGGACCAGATCGAGAAGGACTGCCGCGAGGGCTGCATCGGATGCGTGGCCTGCAAGAAACGGCTGGCGGAGAAAATGGTGGACGCGATGGCCGATATGCATGTGCGTCGGCAGGAGTATGAAGGCAAGCCGGAAAAAATCCGGGAGATCCTGGACGAAGGCGCGAAGAAAGCGCGCGTAATCGCGGGCAAGACGATGGAAGAGGTGCGCGAGGTTATGCACCTTGCCTGAACAGGCCCAGGAAAAGTATCAGGTGCGGCTCGAAGCTTTCGAGGGACCGATGGAGCTTTTGATGCATTTGATACAGGTCAATAAAATCGACATTTACGATATTCCCATCGCGGCTCTGACGGAGCAGTATATGGCGTACCTTTCGGAGATGCGGCGCTTCGATATCGAGGTGGCCAGCGAGTTTTTGGTGATGGCGGCGACGCTTCTTTTGATAAAGTCCCGCATGATGCTGCCGAAGGCGCCGAAGGAGACCGAGGAGGAAGAGGTCGAAGATCCGCGCGAGGAATTGGTGCGGCGGATTGTCGAATACCAGCGGTACAAAAAGGTCAGCCTGGTGATGGAAGAGCGCGCGGAGGACGAGAGCCGCTATGTGGGCCGCGCGCCGACGGAGCTTCCGGCGCGGTTCGCGCCGCCGCAGGGGCTTTCGGTGCGGGCGCTCTGGGAAGCGTTCCACCGAGTGCTGACGGTGAAGCGCGACCTGACGATTCCCGAGGCCATCGTGGCGCACGAGGAGTACCGGGTCGAGGACCAGATGCAGATGATCGTCGAGCGGCTCTTGGCGGCGGCGGACGGCGCGACGGATTTCGAGGATTTGTTTTCCACGGGGTCGCGGGACGAGCTGGTGGCGACGTTCCTCGCGCTGTTGGAGCTGATACGTCGGCGCGTGGTAATTGTTCGACAGCCGACGCTTTTCGGGCCGATTCGGGTGGAGCTGCGAGATCCGGCGGGACTGCCGGAGGCGGCGATGGCGGCGAATGAGGGTTGAGGTTTTGGAGGATTTGAGGGGAGCCTTGGAGGCGGTGCTGTTCGCGGGCGGCGACCCGCTGACGGAGGCGCAGCTTCGGGAGATTTTACAGACGGACGCGGCGACGACGCGGAAGCTTTTGTCGGCTCTGAGCGAAGAACTTTCGGCGCGGGGCAGCGGCCTGATGCTGAAAGAGACCGCCGGGGGCTGGCAGATGGTCACGCGCCCCGAGCTTTTCCCGTATGTGGAGCGACTTTCGCAGGAGACGAACCGTAAACTGTCGCGGGCGGCGATGGAAACGCTTTCGATCATCGCCTTCAAGCAGCCGGTGACGAAACTGGAGATTGAGCAGATTCGCGGCGTCCAGCACGCGGAGCGCG
>JAEERZ010000233.1 GCA_016286075.1 Selenomonadaceae bacterium | reverse complement strand
CTCCAAAATGTCCTCTGCCGCCGCCGTCAGCTTCGCGCCCTGCCGAATCAGGTTGTGGCAGCCCCGGCTTGTATCGGAATAAATGCTTCCCGGCACGGCGAACACGTCCCGCCCCTCGCTGAGAGCGAACTCCGCCGTTATCAGCGAGCCGCTGCGTTCCGCCGCTTCCACCACCGTCGTCCCCCGCGACAAGCCGCTGATGATGCGGTTCCTCTGCGGGAAAAAAGCGGGAAAGGGCTGTGTTCCCGGCGGATATTCGGAAATCACCGCGCCCGACGACGCAATCTCGTCCAAGAGGCGCGCGTTTTCTTTCGGATAGGCCACATCCGCGCCGCAGCCAAGCACCGCCACCGTGCGCCCCGTCCGGAGCGCGCCTTTATGCGCCGCCGTATCGATGCCCCTCGCCGCGCCGCTGACCACCGTCACGCCGCGCTCGGCAAGACCCATCGCGATTTCCTCGGCTACGCGTTTTCCGTAAAGGCTCGCGTGCCGCGATCCCACTACCGCTATCCGCTCCGCGTCTGGTACGAGGTTCCCCCGCACAAAGAGCGCCAGCGGCGGCCTTGCGATCTCGCGCAGGATGGCGGGATACTCTTCGTCTTCCCGGACCAGGATACGAATGCCCCGTTTCTCGGATTCCTCCGCGATCGTCTCCGGCAGCTCCGGCTTTTCCCGGCGCAACTCCAAAAGCGCCGCAGCCCCGGCCTCGCCGAGACATCGTCGAAGCGCGTCGGCGTCCGCCGTCCACGCTTCCCTCGCGCCGCCGACATAAAGCGCCAACCGTTCGGCGCCGGGGATTCCGACGCCGGAGGCCGAAAGCAGCGCCGCGTAATAAGCGCCCGAAAGCTCCACCGCCGCCCCTCCTTTTTTACATGAACGCCTATATAATAGGAAAGAAATTTTCCTCTGTCAAGCGCAACATAAAAAAGCCATGCGGACGATACCGTCCGCATAGCTTTTTATCTCAAAACTCTCACTCGCCCGCTTTCGTGGTGACCTCAACCTCTACGCAGTCCAGCGGTCCCGCGATGGGCACCGAGGGCTTGCGGATCAGCGTCGTCGCCGAGCCGCACTGGGGGAACGCTTTCAAGAGCTGCTGATTGACCTCCGTCGCCAACGACTGGAGCAACGTATAGCGCTTATTCTCCACCACGTCGCGAACGAAATTGTAAACATGGGCGGCGTCCACGCCGTCCTCCGCCTTATCCGTTTCCGCCGCGTGATTGTCTTTCGTCTCGAGAGCCACATCCACAAAAAATTTCTGGCCCTGCTCGCGCTCATACTCATAAATTCCATGGAACCCATAAAACATCATATTGCGAATCCGAATCGTAGCCATACGGCTTTCACCTGACCTTTCCAAGGAAACACTGAACAAGTCACGCCTTGCCTTATTCATTGTCTCCTTTGCATACGAAATTTTTATATTCGTTAATATCATTCGCGATTGCGAAAAAAAATCCTGCCTGCCTTATGAATTTTCCCATAAAAATTTTTCCAGTTCCTCCGAAAGCGCCCGCAGCCCAAACGGCTGCTCCCGCATCCGCGGCAAGATCGCCCGATACTGCGCCAGCGTCCCCATCAGGACCATGTCCGTCGTCTCCGCCGATAACACCGCCGTCTCTCGGGATACGGCGGCTTCCGCTCCATGGGCGAGAAACGCCTGCTTGATGAGATTCGCCGCGCGAACCGGAACGCCCTCTAACCGCACCACGCGAAACACCGCTTTTTCCTTCATGATGGCGACGCCTCGTGGATCGGCGCCCACGGAACGCAGCGCTTCCTCCGCCTCCCGCAAGCCGGAAATCTCCATATTCGTCAGTTTCATCTGGCCGCTCCCCTTGCATTTCTCTTTTTCCCATTATATTATAATATTAATTCATGTCTTTCAAGGAGGCTTCGCCATGGGCGACATTTTTATCCTCGTCCTCATCTGCGCAATGCTCGCATACACGTTTTACGACGATCTTTTCACCTAAGGGGCATAGCGTCCATACGAATTTTGGAATAACCCCTTCATTCTTGAAAGACAAAACCCCTTTTGTATGGTATGATTTATAGATAGATTGACGTCATGATATTGACGATTACAAGCAAGTCAATGGAGGCGATTGTCATGAGAAATCCGCGGGCGTTCCTGCGGCTTCTTCTCCTGGCAATCGCTATTTTTGCGTCTTTCTCGCCCGTGTACGCGGCGGGAGAATTCCACGACTGGCGGTATCGCGAGGGCGATTCGCCGCGCACGGCCTTCGGAGGCTTCACATGGCTCCAGCCGACGAAAGAAGACGAGAAAAACTGGATTCCCTACGATAAGGAAAAAGAAGCGCCGCCGATTTCGGGCACGGGAAGCCACGTTTGGCTGCGCGCGCGTCTCGACCCCACCTCGCCCGACGTCAATACGATTTTCTTCGTCACCATGAACCAATCCTTCCGCGTATGGCAGGACGACGTCCTCGTCTACCAGTACGGCACTCTCGCGCACCAGCAAATTGGCTACGGCTGGCGGTGGCATCTCATCACGCTGCCGTCGGACAAGCGCGACAGCGCGCATACGATTACTTTTCAGATGTATTCCGAATCACCCGTCAGTCTCGGACGGCTCATCGGACTGTCCATCGACACCAACGCCAATCAGGTGCAGAAGCTGTTCCTCTTCGACCTGCCTTACTTCATCAACCTGCCCATCGCCCTGATGCTCATGGTCATCGTCGGGGTTTATTATCTGAACCAGAGCGAGCTGCGCCGCCTGTACCGCGCCTCCTTTCTCTTCCTCGTCATCTTCGCGGTCTGGATGTTCAGCGCCAGCAACGGCACCGTCTTCCTTTGGGACCAGCCGGGGCTGTGGTGGCACGTTCTGCTGCTCATGTTCTACCTGATGCCCGTCAGCGGCTCGTACATCGTCCTTGAACTGGTGGACGCACATTTTCGCCCCATCATTCAAAAAACCTTCCACGCCTACGCTGCGATTGCCGTCGCCGCCGTCGGCCTGGAGCTCGCGGAGGCCGTCGGGATCGAGCTCCCGCTGCCGCCGGCTTTCGTCAATCAGGACGGGTTCATGATCATGATCCCCATCCTTTTCGTCGCCATGATTTTTTTGCAGGCCATACAGATTTTCTGCCTCTATCGTTCCGAAGGGGACGACCGCCGTCACTGCCGCGCCTTTTTAGCGCCCTGCATCATACTTCCCCTTGTCGCGATTTTGAACGTCGTATGCCGCGCCCTCCGCCTTTCGCCCTTGATTCCGTACCTGATGGCGCTCGCGCCCTTTACCATATTTGCCTTCGCGTACTTCATCCTTTCCCTTGTCAGCGAGCAATTCCACAAGGAGCGCAGCCTCATCGCCCTCGCCCGCTCGCTGGAAATCGAAGTAGCAAGCGCCGTCGAGCGCTCGGAACTCGACCCGCTGACGAAAGCCTTCAACCGGCGTAAATTCGACCAAAGCGTGCAGGAGACCATCACGCTGGCACAAATAGCGCATCTTCCCGTCTCCGTCCTCATGCTCGACATCGACTTCTTCAAAAACGTCAACGACAACTACGGCCACGATATGGGCGACCGCGTGCTCATCAACTTCGCCGACCTGATCCGTCAGAAGCTTTCCCCGCAGGAAACGCTCTTCCGTTGGGGCGGCGAGGAATTCGTCGTGCTCTGCCGGACCCACGACCTTTCGCAGGCCTGCATCTTGGGCGAAAGACTTCGCAAGGCCGTCGAAGCGTCCTCCATCTGCCCGAAGCAGCGCATCACCTGCAGCGTCGGCGTCGCCACATGGCATGACGACGAACCAAACGAGACCGTGTTCAAGCGCATGGACGA
>JAEERZ010000232.1 GCA_016286075.1 Selenomonadaceae bacterium | reverse complement strand
CAGGGAGCAGGGCTATCTCGATCTCGACTGCAAGCTGTTCATCGACGTGCACGATATCGACCGTTACCTTTCAGGAGAGCTTGACACCCTCGGCGAGATTTTCGCGTTTCCCGACGATATAAAAGCAAGCGCGGAGTAGGAGGCATTATTTTAATGGAACGAAACAGGCTCATTGCCGTCGCCTCGGCGGCTCTTCTTCTGTATTCGGCGGCGGGGCTGCCGGAAACCGCGGAGGCTGCCGTCGGAGGCATGCGCGCGCCGCGGATGACGGCGCCGCGCATGAACGCGCCCCGGGCTCCCATCCCGCGCGCGAATACGCCTGCACCGAACACCCGTCCCAATCAGCAGTACCATCCATCCCAACGGGCGGGCGAGATTCCTTCGTCGCCCCGTGCCGCCGCTCCGTCGGACCGCGCGAATATGAATTCCGTTCCATATCGCGGCACACGCTGGGGCAATATGATGCGAAACATGGGGCTCCTGGCCGGCGGCATGATGCTGGGCGGGCTCTTGGGCAATCTGTTCGGCTTCGGCGCGGGCAGCTTCATGAGCGATTTCTTCGGACTGCTCATCAACGGCCTCTTGATTTTCGCCGCATTCCGTTTCCTCTCTCGGCTTTTCGGCGGGGCCCGCGGCGGCTCCACAACGCGGACGAATCCCTATCGGCAGGAACCCCGCGAAGAAAACGCCGCCCCCTTCCCCATCCGGGACATTCGCCCGCCGCAGCGCGCGCATGCTGCCGCTCTGAACGGCACGGATTACGAGCCGAAGCGCACGGCGGATTGGTATAGGAGCAAATGACGATGAAGGAATCCACAAGCAAACAGTTGGAGACGCTCTTCTCCCGCTATCCGGCGCTGGCGACCTGCCGCGCCGATATTTTCGCGGCGGCGGAAACAATCTGCGGCGCTTACCGCGCAGGCGGGAAGCTCATGGTCTGCGGCAACGGCGGCAGTGCGGCCGACGCGGAGCATATCGTGGGCGAGCTGATGAAAGGCTTTTTGAAGAAACGTCCGCTGCCGGAGCCGCTTCGTGAAAAAATGAAGGCGGCGTTCCCGGAGGACGCCGATTACCTGTACAGGAACCTGCAGGGCGCGCTGCCCGCCCTTTCCTTTGTCAATCAGGTGGGGCTCGGCACCGCCTTCGCCAACGATCAGGCCCCCGACCTCGTTTTCGCCCAGCAGGTGCTCGGCGTCGGGCGCGAGGGCGACGTACTGCTGGCCATCAGCACCTCCGGCAACTCGAAGAATGTCGTTTACGCCGTGGAAACGGCCCGCGTCCTCGGCCTCCGCACCATTGCGCTGACCGGGCGCTCCGGCGGCAAGCTGAAAGGCCTCGCGGATATCACGATCGCCGTTCCCGACGACGAAACCTACCGCATCCAGGAGCTTCATCTTCCCGTCTATCACGCCCTATGCATCGCGGCGGAGGAAGAATTTTTCGAGGCGTGAGCGCCGAAAGTATACATTTCGTTTTTCTCCCGCGTACTATTGACTATTGAAAAGTAGTCACATATAATTAACTCCATGCGAAGCATAGACGCATGGAGTTTTTTGTTTCGCGAAGCGGCGTCTTCTATTAGAAATATAAAATAAGACGCGACGGTAATTTTTAAGGAGGGGTTTTGGATGAAATTCGGAAAGAAGGGCCGCATGGCCGCGCTGTTGGCGGGCGTTATGATGCTCGGCGGCGTTTTGACTGGCTGCGGCGGAGGCGGCGGCGACAAGAAAGCTGATTCCAATGAGATCAAGATCGGCGCGAATTTCGAGCTGACGGGCAACGTGGCAAACTACGGCGTAGCGACCTATGAGGGTCTCGAGCTGGCCATCGACGAGATCAACGCCGCGGGCGGCGTCAACGGCAAGAAAATCAAGCTGATTAAAGCCGATACGAAGTCCGAGACTTCCGAGGCCGTCAATTCGGCGACGAAGCTGATTGCCGACGACAAGGTCAAAGTGTTGGTCGGCCCGGCGACGACGGCTCCGGTCATCGCGGAGACGCAGGTCGCCACCGAGCACAAGGTTCCGATCCTGGCTCCCTGCGCGACGAGCGCGAAGGTCACGGTGGACAACGGCAAAGTGCAGCCGTTCGTTTTCCGCAGCTGCTTCATCGACCCGCAGCAGGGCGACGTCATGGCGAAGTTCGCGAAGGACAACCTGAAGGCCGCGACGGCTGTCGTTTATTTCGATTCCTCGTCCGATTATTCCAAGAGCCTCGCGCAGGTCTTCAAAGAAAAGTTTGAGGCCGCGGGCGGCAAAGTGCTGATGGAAGAAGCCTTCGTCCAGAAGGATCAGGATTTCAAAGCGACGCTGACGAAGCTGAAGACGGCGAACGCGCAGGTCATGTTCGTTCCGGCTTACTATGAAGAGGTCGGCAAGATCGTCAAGCAGGCCCGCGAGCTCGGCATCACGACGCCGATTCTCGGCACGGACGGCTGGGACGACCCGAAGGTCAAGGATATCGCCGGCGCTGACGCCATCAACAATACGTTCTTCTGCACCCACTATTCCGACAAGGACGCTGAGGTCAAGCCGTTCCTTGACGCGTACAACAAGAAATTCGGCCATGCGCCGAACGTATTCGCAGCCCTCGGCTACGACGCCGGCAAGGTGCTGATCGACGCCCTGAAGCGCGCGGGCACTGACGATTCGGAGAAGATCGCGAAGGCGATTGCCGAGACGAAGAACCTGAAGGCCGGCACGGGCACGATTTCGATGGACGCGAACCACAACCCGATCAAGCAGGCGGTCATTCTCGAAAACAAGAACGGCGGCCGCGAGGTTGTCGCGAAGATCGTACCGTAATTTGACGCGGATATTCTGATAGGAAAGCAAAGGGCCGCAGCAATGCGGCCCTCTTTGTTAAAAGTGGAGTGGTTTCAATGGATTTCATAAGCCAAGTGGTGCAGCAGCTCATCAACGGCGTTTCCCTCGGGAGTATCTACGCGCTGATCGCCCTCGGCTATACGATGGTTTACGGCATCATCAAATTGATCAATTTCGCCCACGGCGACATTTACATGGTGGGCGCCTATATCGGATTTTTCGCGGTGGCAAACGCAGGGCTGGGGATTTTCCCGGCGCTGATTATTTCGATGATTGTGACGGGGCTGATCGGCTGCCTCGTCGAGCGCGTCGCCTACAAGCCGCTTCGGCACGCGCCGCGCATTTCGCTACTGATTACCGCCATCGGCGTTTCTTTCTTCTTGGAATATGCAAGCATGCTGTTCGTCTCGCCGACGCCGCGCACCTTCCCGGAAATCTTTGATTCCAGCGTCGCGTACCATATCGGCGAGTTTATCGTAAACGGGCAGCAGCTTTTGATTTTCGCAATCACCTTCGTGCTGACGGTGCTGCTGACGTATATCGTACAGAAAACGAAGATTGGTAAAGCCATGCGCGCGGTGTCCTTCGATACGGAAACCGCGCAGCTCATGGGCATCGACGCCAACCGCGTCATCAGCGCGACCTTCGGCATCGGTTCCGCGCTGGCGGCGGCGGGCGGCGTACTCGTCGGCGTCTACTATAACTCCATCGACCCCCTCATGGGCATCATGCCGGGCTTGAAAGCCTTCGTCGCGGCGGTTCTGGGCGGCATCGGAAGCCTCCCCGGCGCGGTGGTCGGCGGCCTGATTCTCGGCGTCATCGAGGCCTTCGTCTCGGGCTTTTTGTCCTCGACGTTCCGCGATGCGGCAGCCTTCGCAATCCTGATTCTGGTTCTCCTGTTCCGCCCCAGCGGCATTTTCGGCCGGGACGCGCAGGAGAAAGTGTGAGGTGACGGCATGAATACATCACAGAAACGGGACGCCGTCATGCTC
>JAEERZ010000231.1 GCA_016286075.1 Selenomonadaceae bacterium | reverse complement strand
CTGGCACTCTGCGGAGAAGATGACGAGCTGGGAGAAGAATACGGAATGAACGGCGGCGTGCGTTTGCGCGCCGCAAAGGACTCACTGAACAGGTCTCTTCACGCCTTTGTCGAGTCTTTTTCCGTCATGCTGTGTCAGATGTCACTCGACGTAGCGATGCTACGCCGTCGTGCCATCTTCCTTGCCTGACAGAAAAATCCTTCGCCAAGGGCATGAATTGACTTATTCAGTGAGTCCTTATCTTTTACCTCCTTTGCTATTTGCGCGAATTTCTGATACAATAAACTCGGCGTTCTATTCTATGGCAGGTGTTGGAAGTGAAAATAACCTCTTATCCGGTGTATTGGGCGACGTTGGCATTCGCCGCTTTTTGCCGGATGCTTCCCGAAAGCGGCGCGGCCTGTTTGGGGCGTGTCATCGGCTCCGGCGTTTGGCATTTTCTGCCCGAGCATCGGAAAAGACGCGCGCGGGTGAGCCTCCGGGAATATTTCGGCGCGGCGCCGGAGGAGGCGGAGCGGATCCTGCGGGCCAGCCTTGAACGGTACGGACCCATGGGCGTGGAAGGACTCCGCATACCGCTGATTGCGGAGGACGTGGAGAAGTATATCGGATACGAGGCGGATCCGGAGGCGGAGAAGGCCTTTGCCAGCGGCAAAGGCGGCGTTCTCGTCACATTGCACAGCGGAAATTGGGAACTGTTTGGCCTCGGCATGGCGCACCATGTTTCGGCGCCCTTTGCGACGCTGGTCCGCCGTCAGCAGTTTGACGCGTGGGACAAGCTGGCGCGGAAAATCCGCACCGTCCGCGTCATTTATCCGGACGAGACGCGAAAGCTCTATCGCAGCGTGCGGGAGGGCTATTTTGTGAATTTTCTCATGGACCAAGGCATCCACGACGTCAAGGATGCGGTTCCGGCGCAGTTTCTCGGCCACACTACAGGCTGGACGCCCGCTCCGGCGACAATCGCCCGATTTTTTGACGTCCCGATCCTGCCGATGTTCATTCATCAGGAGCCGGGAGAGCGGCATATCATCCGCGTGCATGCGCCAATCCGCGTGGCCAAGACGGAAGACAAGGACGCCGATCTTCAGGAAGCGACGCAGGCAATCGTCAGCGTCTTTGAAGAGCATATCCGGAAATATCCCGAGGATTGGAACTGGTTATACAGCAAATGGCGGGACGTAGTTCCGGGGAAACGCTGAACAAGTCCCGCCTGCTCCTCCGGGTCTTTCCCGCCATGCTGCGTCAGATGCCGTTCGACGTAGCGCTGCTACGACTTCACGGCATCTATTTGCCTGACGGAAAAATCCTTCAGCAGGAGCATGACTTGACTTATTCATTGTTTCCCGAAACGAAAGGCGGAGTGAGCGCAAGCAAATGAAACAATACCTTCGGCTGCTGCAATATTTGAAGCCGTACCGGCTGCGGATCGCGGAAGCCGTCGTTTGCATGATTTTCACGGCGGCGGCGAATCTCTATATGCCGTGGATCATCAAGGATATGATCGACAAGGTGCTGGCCGAAAAGGACATGGCGACGCTGAATCTAATCTGCATCGGCGTCATCGTCATCTTTTTTGCCCGCGGCTTTTTCTATTACGGGCAGAGTTATCTGATTTCCCATGTGGGCCAGCGCATCGTTTTGGATATTCGGAACGCGCTGTTCTCCAAATTCCAGCGGCTTCCTATCGCGTATTTCGATCGGCACCAGACCGGCGAGGTCATGAGCTATATCACGAACGACGTGGCGACGGTGCAGAACGCGCTGGTGGACAAACTGATTGACATTGTCACCGAAGGCGCGATCTTTATCGGCTCGCTGGTGATGATGTTCATGCTGGACTGGCGGCTTTCACTGATGACGCTGGTTACGGTGCCTCTCGTCGGGGTTTCCATGAAGGTATTCGGCCGGATGATTCGCCGATCGGGAGCGGAGATACAGTCCCGGCTTTCGGATTTTACGGCGATGATGCAGGAGAGCCTCTCCGCCGAGCGGGTCGTAAAGGCCTTTGGCCGCGAGCGGTATGAGATCGACCGCTATTACGAGCAAAACGAGCAGACCTTCGCCGCTTCCATGCAAAATGTGCGGCTGACCAGCATATTGACGCCGACCATCGAGTTTATCGCGGCGCTGGCGGCGACGGCGCTGATCTGGGTCGGCGGAAAAGAAGTCGTGGACGGGCGCATCACGGCGGGCACGCTGGTGGCGTTCCTGACCTATGCGGTCAATATGTCGAATCCTTTGAAGCGGCTCTCCCGCGCGTATGCGGGCATACAACAGGCATTGGCGGGGGCGGACCGCGTTTTCGGCATATTGGACATGGAGGAACCGATCTCCGATCGGCCCGGCGCAATCCTGCTTCCTTCGGCGGAAGGGCATGTCCGAGTCGAGGACGTGACGTTTTCTTACAAGGCGGGCGTTCCCGCCCTGTCCCATGTTTCGCTGGCGGCGAAGCCCGGACAGATGATTGCCTTCGTCGGGCCGTCCGGCGCGGGAAAATCTACGATCGCGAATTTGATTCCCCGGTTTTACGACGTGGATTCCGGCGCTATCTTCGTGGACGGGCATGATATCCGGGATTTGACACTCGAATCGCTTCGCGCGCAGATTGGCATCGTGCCGCAGGAAACGATGCTCTTTTCCACCACCGTGCGGGAAAATATCCGTTACGGCAGGCTGGACGCTACGGACGAGGAAATCGAGGCCGCGGCCCGAGACGCCAACGCCCACGAGTTCATCATGGAACTGCCCGAGGGATACGACACACAGATCGGCGAGCGGGGGCTGATGCTTTCCGGCGGCCAACGGCAGCGTATCGCCATAGCCCGGGCCATTTTGAAGGACCCTAAGATTCTGATTCTTGACGAAGCCACCAGCGCCCTCGATACGGAGAGCGAAAAGATCGTGCAGGCGGCCCTCGACCGGCTGATGATAGGGCGGACGGCTTTCGTCATCGCCCACCGGCTTTCCACGATTTTCGGCGCGGATCAGATTTACGTCATCGACCATGGAACCGTAAGAGAACACGGTACCCATGAGGAATTGCTGGCCGCGAAGGGACTGTATGCGGAGCTTTACGCATTGCAATTCAAAAAATAATTAGATTTTATTTATAGAAGGAAAAAGGAAGCGATGAATAATTCCGTGCGTGGCATTGCCGAGGAATTTTTCCGTCAGGCAAGGAAAAACGCTCGAAGTCGTAGCCGAGGAGCTACGTCGAGAGCGCTTTGACGCAGCATGACGGGAAAAGACCCGGCAAGGGCGAGTACGGAATTGTTCAGCGATTCCGAAGAAGGAGGCGTTCCATTGGAGCATCAAACGACCTTGGCGTCGGAGATCGCATACTCCGGCGTCGGGCTTCATTCCGGCGCCGAGGTGCATATGAAGATCAAGCCCGCGCCGGCTGGGACCGGCGTCGTATTCGAGCGATCCGATCTTCCCGGCAATCCGCGGGTCAGAGCAGTCGCGGCCTGTGTGGCGGCCACCGTGCGCGCCACTACCGTCGAGGAGGACGGCGTCCGATTTTTCACCATCGAGCATTTGATGTCCGCGATTTCGGCTTTTGGACTTGACAACTGCGTCGTGGAGCTTGACAGCGAGGAACCCCCGGTGGCGGACGGCGCTTCCCTCGTCTTTCTTGACCTCCTTGTAAAAGCGGGTTTGAAAACATTGGAAGAGGAACGGGACGTCGTCGCCGTGGACCGGGTTCTGCGCGTGGACGACGGGGAGCGGTTCATCATGATCGTGCCCGGCGACGGTCTGCGGGTCACGTTCACCTCGCTGAACCCCCATCCCTTGGTGGGCACCCAGTATGTCGACGTCATGGCAGA
>JAEERZ010000230.1 GCA_016286075.1 Selenomonadaceae bacterium | reverse complement strand
GATGTCGGGGGCGTTCAGCATCGTGGCGGCGGCATTCAACATCCTGTGCGGCGGGTTCGTGATCGAGGGCTTCGTCGGCGCGGGCGAGACGGAAGTCGTGGCGATGGGACGCACCTTCCTCATGGTGAACGGGCTTTGCTATATCGTGCTGTCGCTGCTTTTCATTTTCCGTTTCACGTTGCAGGGGCTCGGACAAACGGCGGTGCCGACCTTTGCCGGCATCATGGAGCTTGTGATGCGCGCGGTGGCGGCGGTGTTCTTGATCGACCGCTTCGGATATCTCGGCGCCTGCTTCGCCAATCCGATGGCCTGGATCGGCGCCTGTGTTCCATTGCTGATCGCGTATACGATGGCACGAAAAACGCTGCACGACGCGTCGGAAGTTACAGAAATCTGAATTTTGATATCGGCTGACAAAACGGAAGGAAAATTTTATTTTTGTGAGTTTTGTAGGAGGATTTTTTACCTATATAGCGAAATTTATAATATATATGCACAGAATTTGCGGGAGGGATTTTCAATGGAGCTCAGCAGAAAAGGCTTTGGCGCATACGACGTCCGTGGTATTTATCCCGACGAGGTCAACGAAGAACTTGCTTATCGCGTGGGAAAGGCGTTCGTCCAGCTTTTGGGCGCGAAGCGCGTGGCGGTGGGGCATGACATTCGCCTGTCCGGGCCTTCCATCTGCGAGGCGCTGATTCGGGGCCTGACGGAGTCGGGCTGCGACGTGGTCCATATCGGGCAGTGCGGCACCGAGATGATTTATTTCGCCACCTTCCATTTGGGACTGGACGGCGGCATTATGGTCACCGCCAGCCATAACCCGAAGAACTACAACGGCATGAAGCTCGTCCGCGAGAAGGCGATCCCGATTTCCAGCGACACGGGCCTTAAGGATATCGAGAATCTTGCCATCGAGGGCAATTTCAAGCCTTACGACGGCCCGAAGGGCAAGGTCGAGAAACGAGACGTGACGGACGAGTACGTCGAGCATCTTCTGACTTACATCGACGCGAAGGCGCTGAAGCCGATGACGGTGGTGGTGAACGCCGGAAACGGCGCGGCGGGTCCGATTATCGACAAACTGGAGAAAAAGCTTCCGGTCAAGCTCGTCAAGGTATTCAACGAGCCGGACGGCAACTTCCCCAACGGCGTGCCGAATCCGATTCTGCCGGAGAACCGAGACGCGACGGCGAAGGCGGTACGGGAGAACAAGGCGGCAATGGGCTTCGCATGGGACGGCGATTTCGACCGCTGCTTCCTGTTCGACGAGAAGGGCGGCTTCATCGAGGGCTATTATATGGTCGGCTTCCTCGCCCAGTCGTTCCTGAAGAAGAACCCCGGCGGCAAGGTCATCTATGACCCGCGCCTGACATGGAATACCATCGAGATCGCCGAGAAGCTCGGCGGCGTGCCGGTGATGTGCAAGAGCGGCCACGCTTTCATCAAGGACAAGATGCGTAAAGAGGACGCCGTCTACGGCGGCGAAATGAGCGCCCACCATTATTTCCGCAATTTCTCTTATTGCGACAGCGGTATGCTGGTATTCCTGACGACGATGGAACTGGCTTCCGAGGCGGGCAAAGCCGTCTCCGAGCTGATGGCCGAGCGCATGGCGAAATTCCCGTGCAGCGGCGAGATCAATTCGACGGTGGCCGACGCGAAGGCGATCATCGCGAAGCTGGAAGCGGAATACGGTCCGAAGGGCAAGGTCAACAAGGTGGACGGCCTTTCAGTGGAGTTCGACAACTGGCGGTTCAACCTGCGCATGTCGAATACCGAGCCGGTCATCCGTCTGAACGTGGAGACGAAAGGCGACGAGAAGCTCTTGAAAGAGAAGACGGACGAGCTGCTTGCAAAGATAAGGGCGTAAAAAGAGTGAAGAGTTAAGAGTGGAGAGTGAAGATAAGACGGGCAATATCTCCACTCTTCAATCTCCACACTCCACTCTGGAAGTTGGGGGTTGTTTCCGTGAAGAAGATACGCAAGGCGATTATTCCTGCGGCGGGGCTTGGGACGCGGTTCTTGCCGGCGACGAAGGCCCAGCCGAAGGAAATGCTGCCCATCGTTGACAAACCGGCAATCCAGTTCATCATCGAGGAAGCGATCGTTTCCGGCATCGAGGAAATCCTGATCATCACCGGACGCAACAAGCGCTCGATCGAGGACCATTTCGACCGCTCGCTGGAGCTGGAAGCGCAGCTCAAGGCGCAGGGGAAATACGACCAGCTCAAGATGATTGAGGAAATTTCGGACGTCACGATTCACTTCATCCGCCAGAAGGAAGCGCTGGGTCTCGGCCACGCCGTGCTCTGCGCGAAGCAGTTTGTCGGTTACGAACCTTTCGCCGTCCTGCTGGGCGACGATTTGGTGGACGCGGACGTCCCCTGTTTGGCCCAGCTGATCGACGTCTATAACGATCTTGGCGGCAGCGTTCTGGGGGTGCAGGAGGTTCCGGCGGAGACGGTGTCGAACTACGGCATTGTAACGCCTCGGCTGGTGAAGCCCAACGTCTGGCAGGCGCTGGATTTGATCGAGAAGCCCGACGTGGAGGAAGCTCCGTCTCGTTTGGCTGTTTTAGGGCGATATATACTCGATCCGGAAATCTTCAAGATTCTTGAAAAGACCCAGCCGGGGCGCGGCGGCGAGATTCAGCTGACCGACGCGATCCGCGTATTGGCCGGACAGCAAGCCGTCTACGCGTACAATTTCTTCGGACGCCGTTACGACATCGGCGACAAGGAAGGCTTTTTGGAGGCGACGGTGGAGCAGGCGCTGAAACGCCCGGAGCTTCGCGACCGCTTCATGAAATATCTGGTAAAGACCATCGGCCCGCTTTTGGACGGGAAAGAAAAATAACGGGAAAAGAGGGAGAGCTATGGGGAATCAGATCAAACTGGCGTCGGGATTTACCTTTGATTATACGAACCTCTTCGGCGAGGGCAAGGTCACGCAGGCGGAACTGCCCGACGCGAAGGCGGCGCACAAGGCCGTCTGCCATATGCGCGAAACGGGCGAGGTGCGCGGCCACCTGTCGAAGGACGGGACGCCGGAGCTGGTGCTGTTTCCGCAGCTGCCCTATGTGAAGGACGGCAATCTCAATTCTCCCGCCGATATTGCGAAGCTGAAAAAATTCGGCGAAAGCGTCAAAGGCCGCGTGGACGTCGTCGTTTCCCTCGGAATCGGCGGTTCCTTCCTCGGCAACAAGGTGCTGTTCGACGTGGGCTGCGGCGAGTTCTGGAACTCGATGACGCCCGAAGAGCGCGACGGATGGCCCGAGGTCTATTTCAGCGGCAACAACATCGACCCGCGCCGCACGAAGGATCTTTTGAAGTACCTCGCGCACAAGGCGGAAGTGGCGAAGACCCACAGGAAGCGCGCGCTTCGCGTCCTGCTTTTAGTCATCTCGAAATCCGGCGGCACCCTCGACACCATGTCGAATTTCATGGTGATTTACGACGAGCTTTCGAGAACGGCGAACGTGGAAACCGAGATCGTCGCGGTCACAGATCCGAACGAAGAAAAGCCGACGCTGCTGAAAAAGCTGGCGACGGAAAAAGGCTGGCCGACTTTCCGGGTGCCGGACGGCGTGGGCGGTCGGTTCTCCGTGTTCTCGGACGTGGGGCTTTCGCTGGCGGCCTGCGTCGGCTTCGATATCGAAGCGTTCCTGAAGGGCGCGCGGGATATGGACGAGGCCTGCAAGACCGACGACATGATGAAGAATCCGGCCATGCTGAACGCGGCGCTGAAATTCGCGGCGGCGAAGGAGCACGGGCGCGAGATAGAGGTCATGATGCCCTACGGCGATTACCTGAAATCCCTTTCCGAGTGGT
>JAEERZ010000229.1 GCA_016286075.1 Selenomonadaceae bacterium | reverse complement strand
TATTCTTCCAAATGGAACTCCTGCAGCGTTTCTTCCAGCCGCTGCGCGATATCTTTCCGGGAAAGACCGTAAGCGCCGCCGAAAAAGGACAGGTTTTGTTCCACGGTGAGATTCCCGTACAGGGAAAATTTCTGAGCCACATAGCCGATATTGGCCCGGGCCTCCGTTCGGGCGTCCCGGAGATTCACCCCGGCGACGCTGAGATGACCGCTGGTCAGAGGCAAGAGGCCGCAGAGCATCCGAAAGGTCGTGGTCTTGCCTGCTCCGTTCGGCCCCAAAAGGCCGAAGACCTCCCCATGCCGCACCTCGAACGAGGTCTTGTCCACGGCGGTGAAGTCGCCGAATTTTCGCACCAGCTCTTTGACTTCGATGTCAATGTCGTTGCCGAGAGTATGTCTTTCTTCGAGAGAGAGCGGCGCGAGATCGAGGGCCTCCGTTGTTCCTTCGGCGTTCTTTTCCTCGTCTTCGCGCAGCAGGCACATGAAGCCGTCCTCCAGCTGTTCCTCGGAGGGCGTGAAGGGAAACGGCGCAAGAGTGCTGATTTTATCCTCTGTAGCGTTTTCCCGCCGGATGAAATGGACAGTGCCGCGATCCGGCACCGCATCCACGACGGCCTCTCGGTCGTCCAATAAGACGCCCTGCAGGACGCGCATCGGCAGTCCCTCTGGAGGCGTCATGCGATAGCAGCGGCCCCGGGCCAGCCCGCGCAGCTCCTCGGGGGAGCCGGTGGCCAGGATGCGGCCGTGGTTCATCACATAGACGCGGCGGCAAAGCTCCGCCTCGTCCATATAAGCGGTGCTGACGAAAATCGAAAGCCGTTCCTCCCGGGACAGCTTTTGCAGGATGTCCCAAAGCTCCCGGCGGGACAGCGGATCGACGCCCACCGTCGGCTCGTCCAAGAGCAAGAGGTCGGGAGAACGCACGAGGGTGCAGGCCAGCCCCAACTTCTGCTTCATGCCGCCGGAAAGTTTTCCCGCCAGCCGTTCCGTGAATTTCGTCAGCCCCGTCATTTCCAAAAGATGGGGAAAGCGGGTCTTTCGCGTTTCCTCCGGAACGCCGTGGAGATTGGCATAGAGCGTCATATTCTCCGCGATGGACAGGTCTTCATAGAGACCGAATTTTTGCGGCATATAGCTGAGCCGGTTCTGGACGTCCTGCTCGTGGCCCTGTACCTCCATGCCCAAAACGCGGAGAGAGCCGGAAGTGGGCGAAAGCAGCCCTGCGATCAGCCGCATCAGCGTCGTCTTTCCGGCGCCGTCCGGCCCGATGATAGCGGTCAGGCAGCCCGTTTGCAGGGAAAGCTCGATGCCGTTCAGCGCCGTGACTGGCGGCGCGCCCTTTGGCGCGAATTTTTTGACGAGGTCTTTCGCCTCGACGATCGTTTCTTCGTTCATATCAGAGAGCCACGCGGACGGTGGCGGGCATGCCGAGACGGAGGCGGTTGTCCGAATCGGTGACGTACACGCGAATCTCATACAAGAGCGAGGTGCGGAGCTCGTCGGTCTGCACCGTCTTCGGCGTGAATTCCGCCGTGCCGGAGATATAGCCCACCTGTCCCTCGATGGGGTCCTTCGGGAAGCTGTCGATGATGACCTTCGCCTTTTGCCCTTCATGGACTTTTCCAAGATCGGTCTCGCGGATATAGGCCCGCACCCATTTCTTGTCGTTCAGGGAGAGCTTGAACACGGCCATCTGCGGCGACGCCATGTCGCCGACCTCTAATAGTCGGGAGCGGATCACGCCGTCCGACGGGGCGACGAGTTCCGTTTCCTTCAAAAGATATTCCTGCCGGGCCAATTCCTGACGCAGGGATTCCAGTTTCGCTTCCGCCTGCGCGACTTCCTCGACACGGGGACCGGCTACGGCCTCGGCATAAGCTTGCTCGGCAGCGGCGGTCTGCGCGGCCGCTGAAGCGGCTTGGGAAATAGCGTTGTCCAATTCCTGACGGCTTACGCCTTCCACTTCGTCGTAAATCTGCTGGCGGCGTACCATGACGCTCTGCGCGAAGTCAGAGTTTGCCCGCGCTGCGTTCATGGTTTCTTCCGCCTTGCGGATTTCCTCGGGGCGCGTACCGTTATGCAGAAGCTCGACGACGCTCTCCTGCGCCTGAATATCGGCCCGCGTCCTCGCCATCGTCAGCAGCAGCTCCTTCGTTTCGAGCCGCGCCAAGACCTGTCCCTTCTTCACCACGTCCCCTTCCTCGACGAGCAGCTCGCCCACGCGGTCGCTGCCGCGGAAGGCCAAGGACACTTCGCGGATGTCCACGTTGCCGGACAGCTTCAGCTCATGCGCCGACCGCGCCGCCGCGCGCTCCCCGCTTTGATAATAGAGCCAGCCGCCCACAACAAGAACCAGAACGGCGATCGCGATAAAAAGGTTCCGCTTG
Organism: Selenomonadaceae bacterium; assembly: GCA_016286075.1. Lineage (GTDB taxonomy): Bacteria > Bacillota > Negativicutes > Selenomonadales > Selenomonadaceae > RUG12372. The sequence goes on along the minus strand of JAEERZ010000229.1, from coordinate 1,447 downwards.
TTCCCCATCTTCAATACTCCCTTTCTTGTCTGCTTTCTATAAATATTCCCTATGCTCTCTATGTCATCCTGCGGGCGATTATCATGTCCATGCAATGCTGGTGGGGCATCCCGCCGCTGTCGCAATCGAAAATCGTCTCCTCGCACAGCTCGAATTTCCAATTTTCCCGGTAGTGGGAAAACAGCTCGCCCGTCTGCCAGTAAAACTCCTTGCTATGTTCCCAGTCCGGCGCGACGTCGATAAAACTCTTCTCCACGAACGTATCGAGGACGTTCAGTCCCCCCACCGTCGTGTGATCGCGAAACGAGCGGAGAAGCTGCTCCCGTTTTTTCGGCGGCACATATTCCAGCACGTCGGTGGAATAAATAACGTCGTAATCGTTGACGAGATCATGATGCAAAAGATCGACCTGGAAGAAGTCGACATGAACGCCCGCAGCCTTCGCGAGTTTCCGCCCTTTTGCCAGCCCGCTGGCCGCGATATCGAAGGCGGTCACATGATAGCCGTTCCGAGCAAAAAACACCGCCGCCTGCCCCTCGCCGCAGCCCACTTCCAAAAGCCGAAGCGGCCTCTCCGGCGGTATCAGCCGCAACACCTCACGGGCAAGGCGATTGATCTTGCTGCCCCAATAAAAACCTTCCTGCTTATATTTGCCCTCGTACTGGGTCGTGTATGCTTCGTTTCCCAAAAGGAAATCGGTGGTAATGCCGAAATATTCGGCGATTTTCAAGAGAACGCCGACGCTCGGCTCGATTTTTCCCTTTTCCCAGTTCGACACGGTCTGTCGGGAAAACTCCAACGCCTCGGCCAATTCCATCTGCGTCAGCTTACGCTCCTTTCGGAGCCGGGCAACGCGGTCGGAAAAAACGCTCATGACGACCTCTCCCCCCTTGGCCCTGATTGCATTTGTCCCAATAAATTATATGTCATAGAGGCGCCGATGACAAATCTTTTTGACAAAAACACCCGGCCGTGTCAAACATCTTTGACATAGCCGGGTGCAAAAATCCTTTTACCGTATTCGCTATTTTGTTTCGCAGTATCCGTTGCATGCCATTCATAATCAAATCTCCGTTGTTTTCAAATGAACGCAGGTTTCATTGCGACAGGGTAATTATAACACAGACAGCCCCCGGCGGCAATAATTGCCCTCACTATATATACAATATATATACAATTCAACGTGAAAAAAATTGACGCTCTGCGAAAAATATTTCATTTTAAAACTGTTTTTCGATTGAAATCATCCTCTCCGTTCTTGTGAAAAATGCAAACGCCGGAATTTCCCTGCAATTTATGAATTTCTATTCCATATCCAAATTTCTGTGGTAGGATTTTCCAACTTTCCTACTTTCTTACTTTCCTACTTTCCTACTCCAAAAATTTCATTTGCGTAAACGAGCGTCGCTAAACCGCATATTTACTACCGGACATAAAAAAACCGGAG
>JAEERZ010000228.1 GCA_016286075.1 Selenomonadaceae bacterium | reverse complement strand
TGGAGGACGGTTGGCATACGGCGGACAGCGGCGTCAGGATCGGCTATCTTTCGACGGAGGAAAGCCGGGAACCCGTCGTCCTGATTCCCGAGTCGCCGGAGAGTTACCGTGCCGTGACGCATGCGCAGCCCGAAGGCGTCCCCGTGACGGACGAGCTCGCGGCGCGCATCGAAAAGGACGCGTTCCTTTTCTATCCGGGTCTTCCCCCGCGGAAGCTCGGCTATTCGGACCTTTTCAAATTTTTGTTCCGGCAGAGCTGGGCGTCGGATTGGAAAACCATCGTCGCCGTCAGCTTTGTCATGGGACTGATTCCGCTGATTACGCCAGTCGTCACCGAGACGGTCTTCAAGGACATCATCCCGATCCTTGACCGGGAGGGACTTGCCACCGTCACGCAGGTGATGATGGTGGCGGGATTCACCACGGCGGCGCTTTCCACCGTCCGCGCCATCGCGTTCCTGCGCGTGTCCGCTTCCTGCGGCATGGCGCTTCGGGCCGCGCTTTTCGGGCGGCTCCTTTCCCTTCCGACGAAATTTTTCCGTCAATTCCAGTCCGGCGACCTGGCAAACCGTGTGGTGGGATTGGAAGCGGCCACGATGATCCTCTCGGAGAATTTCTTCGGCGTGCTGTTCAACCTCGTGTTTTCCCTCTGGAGCCTTGCCCTGATGTGCTACTACAGCTGGAAGCTCACGGCGGCGGCGCTCCTGATATGGATCGTGTATCTCGGCCTCAGCAGCTTCGTCATCAGCCGTCTCGTCCATGCGGAGCGATGCATGACCGAGGCGAAGAACAAGACCACCGGCATCTTGCAGCAGATCTTCACGGGGCTGGTCAAGTTCCGCGTCAAAGGCGCGGAGGAACAGGCGTACCACCTTTGGGGCAAGAAGTTTGCCGAGGAATGGAAATGGAACTACAGCGCCCGCGTGCTGAAAAACTATAATACCGTGATTGCCGCCGTCCAGCCGATTCTTTTGGCGCTGGTCCTCTATTATTTCGGGCTGCGGGAGCTTGCTGAGACTGCGTCGGCCGGGTCCAGCGGCCCGTCGAAAGCGCTGGCTGACGTATTCGCGGTGGCAGAGCCGATGAGCGTCGCCACGTTCATCGCTTTCCAGGCGGCCTATACCGCGTTCAACACAGCGCTGAACGCGGTGATGCCGGTTTTGGAGCAGATCTCCACCGTCCGTCCGCTGCTGGAAAATTTGCAGCCGATTCTCGACACGGAACCGGAGGTCGTCGAGGAAAAGATGGAGGCCGATTTGCTTTCGGGCGCTTTCGAGGTCAAGCATTTGTCGTTCGCTTACGGCGAAGGGCTGCCGGAGGTGCTGCACGACGTGAGCTTTTCCGTGGCGGCGGGGGAACACGTCGCCGTCGTCGGGCGTTCCGGCTGCGGCAAGTCGACGCTGGTGCGGCTGCTTTTGGGATTCGAGGCGCCGACCAGCGGGGCGATCTATTATGACGATCAGGATCTCGCCGACCTGGACCTTCCCTCGGTACGATCGCAGATGGGCGTGGTGCTGCAGAACGGCCAGCTCATGACGGGCGACATCTACCGGAACATCGTAGGCGCCAGCGACTTGACGCTGGACGACGCATGGGCGGCGGCGGAGGCGGCGGGCATTGCCGACGAGATCCGCGAGATGCCCATGCAGATGCAGACCGTCGTCAGCGAAGGCAGCACGAACATCTCCGGCGGCCAGCGGCAGCGCATCCTGATCGCCAAGGCCCTCGCCATGAAGCCCGCCATCGTCATCTGCGACGAGGCGACCAGCGCCCTCGACAACCGGACCCAGGCCATCGTGACCGACAGCCTCGACCGCCTGAAGGTGACGCGCATTGTCGTCGCGCATCGCTTATCGACGATTCGCCGCGCCGACAGGATCCTCGTCCTGGACGAGGGGCGCATTGCGGAAAGCGGCTCCTTCGACGAGCTCATGGAAAAGGACGGCCTGTTTGCGTCCTTCGTCAAGCGGCAGGTGGCGTGATCCATACGCAGGAAGACAGCATTTGAAAGGGGAGGGGAACCATGCTCCCGACACGTCCTTCGAGCCCGATAGATTTCGAGCAAATCTATCGGGATTATCACAAAAATGTTTACAATTATATTTATGGACAGATCCTTCATCGCGAGGCGGCGGAGGATTTGACGGCGGACGTGTTCGTAGCTGTGGCGACGCACCTTGGACAGTTCGACCCGGCAAGGGGGTCTCTCACCGCGTGGATTTTCACCATCGCCCGGAACCTGACGCAGAATTACCGCCTGCGGGCTTCCACCCGTATGGAGGAAAGCCGCGAGAATTTGCCCGACATGCCCGCCGTCCCGTCGAAGACGGTGGACGATTCGCTGCGGTCTCCCGAGAATATCCGGGCGGAGCGCATTTTGGCGAAGCTCTCCAGCGAGGAACGCCGGTTCTTGGAGCTTCGCTATGTGCTGGGACTTTCCAACGAACAGATCGGGCGCGTTACCGGGACGACGGCGGCCGCCGTCAGCCAAAAATATCATCGCCTTTTGGCGAAATGCAGAAAAATAGATAAGGACGTCACCGACGACGCGCCGTGAAAATTTTTTTGAAGAAAATTTTTGCTGCGCGTCAATTTTCTCATACCCAATCTGTATTATATAGTAGAGTATATTGAGAAGAATGGAGCGAAGACTTATGACAGGCAAAAAAGCGGACAAAGGGGAGACCATGGCGGGCGTCCGGGAAATGGACGAGCTTTTCCGCCGAACGGATTTTGCCGCCGAACATCCCGGCCTTTCGGAGCGGCTGCAGGAGAAGATCCAAAAACGGCTCGCGGCGCAGGGGCAAACGAAACTCCGTGAAATGCTGGCGGAGGAGCGGGAGCTTTTCGAGGACGAGCTTTCGGAGCTTGCGGCGGCAGGCGCGCCGGAGATGAAAGAAGCCGAGATGCTTCGGAACGTGTTGCGGAGCAACGATAGGGGACGTCCGTGACGGACTCTTATGGAATATCTGAGTTGCGGCAACGAAAGGAAGGTTCATTATGGCGAAGATCGACAAAAATGATCTTACGAGGGAACAAATCGAAAAGGCGATAGCGTGCAAGACCGCCGACGAACTCATAAAACTTGCAAAGACCGAGGGCTATGAGTTGACGCAGGAAGAGGCCGAGGCGTATCTCGCGGAGCTGGCCGACGTGGAGCTGGATGAAGAAACGTTGAAAAAGGCGGCGGGGGGCGATTCCTGCTACTTTGTGCAGTGCCCGTCGAAATGCTTGGATTGTCCCGATTTCAAGCCGCCGGCGGTATAAGGAAGCTGACGGAGGCTGGAGGAAGTTTCCTTATAGAAAGAATCAAACGGGAAGAATTCATGCGGGAATGAATGAGAAGGAAGGTTTCTCATCGTGAAGCGAAGAGATTTCATAAAATCTCTGGCCGTCATGGTCGGCTGGTTTTCATTCGGCTGTATGCCGGTGAAGGAAGCGGCGAAAAAAGATCCGAAAGAAGCCGACCGCCGCGACTATTATCACATCCTGCTGCTCAGCGACCTGCATTTGCCCGTGCGGTCAAAGAAGTTCCCCGGGCAGGCGGAGCAGGCGGATGTTTGGCAAAAGAAGCAGCGGCTGCTGGAAACCGTGAACGCCTGGGGCGATGTGGATGAGGCCGCGCTTCTGGGCGACCTCGCCGCCCGTTACGGCAGCGAGTCGGAATTTCATGCGGCGGACGAATATCTGGGCAGCCTGAAGTTCCCATACTATGCCGTTGCCGGCAACCATGACTACGCATACAAGGATGAGCCGAGGATCAACAGCAAGGGAAAAGAGAAGCTGGTGCCGGGCACCCTGGAAGAGAAAAAAGCCAAATTGGCCGCTTTCCAAAAGCGGTATAAGC
>JAEERZ010000227.1 GCA_016286075.1 Selenomonadaceae bacterium | reverse complement strand
CGTCGTTTCAACAATAAAAAAGGCCATCCCCTATAAGGTTTGCAATTATTCCATGCGAAGAATATAATATTTCCAAATATTCGTGTGGAATCAACGGAGCCTATCCCCGTGCGAAACCCGCCAAGGCTGTGCGCGTAAAAATCATCGAGGAGGAAATGAAATGAAAACGAAACTTGCCATTGCATTTCTCAATGTGTTTTTGCTCTTTGGAAGCGTCCTTTCCGCCATCGGTCAGGCCGCAGAAACGCCGCCGATACGCTATTTCATGCAGCCGGAAAGCGTCAAGGGCAGCGATACACCTTACGGCAACAACCCGGCTGTCGGCCATTACGTCCAGGCGGATGATGCGAAAATCTACTATGAGGTGTACGGCAAAGGACAGCCGATTTTCGTTTTTCACGGCGGCGGCGTAGGTACGCCTTATGAGATGGGAAGCATCATCGACCGTCTGCGGACGGATCATCAGGTCGTTGTCGTTTCGACGCGCGGGCATGGACGCTCGGAAATCGGCCACAATCCTTTGACTTATGAGCAAAAAGCCGACGACATGATTGCCGTAATGCGAGAAATCACGGATGCGCCGGCCTCGATTATCGGATTCAGCGACGGCGCGTACACCGCCTACAAGGTCGCCGACATGTACCCCGAAGCGGTGGAACGCGTCGCCGCTATCGGCGCGGGCACCCTTCACCCCGGATTTTTTACGGCGGGCACATTGAACGTCGCCGACATGGAGAAAATCGACAAGGCTTTTATCGAGCAGCAAAAGCGAATCATGCCGGAACCGGAAAGATTGCAGGAGTTTTGGACAGATTACATGAACTTTTGGAGCCAAATGAACGTCGGCGCGGAGGTCTTCGGCGCGATTCGCTGCCCTGTCCTGCTCATTGCCGGAGACGAGGATGACCATGCCCCCATCGCCACCATGATGGAAGCGCACCAAATGATTCCCAATTCCCGCTTCTGCATCGTCCCGAAATCATGGCATACGACGTTTCTCGACAATTTCGAGGTGACCTGGGCGGCGATGGCTCCGTTCCTTCGCGCGGATATAAAAGACTTGAAGCCAAGCCGCAAAGTGGAATATAACGCACATTTCCGTTACCAGGAATAAAAAATGCCCGTTTTGCACGGCAGCGCAATCGTTTATGCTTGCAAAAAAATATGTCGTTTCGATACACTTCCGACACAATCGTCCTTTATACTTCAAACCATCAAAGAAAACTTCTCTAAAAAAGAAAGGATGATTCAAATGAAGAAAATGATGTTGGCAGCTATGGCGGCAATGGTGATCGGTTCGACGGGGACGGCGCTGGCGGCGACGCCGGATCGCGGGGTCTGCCGGGACAACGCCCCGGCCATCGAGATGAGCTACGCGCACTGCGGCGGAGGATACCATCATGGCGGTCGCGGAGGACGTGGCGGCTACGGATGCGGCGGAGGCTATGGCGGCGGGTACTGCTGGGGCAACGAAAACAATAACGAAGGCTGAAGTCGCCCCCACCCGTAAAACGGGTGGCTCGGGACGCGGGCTATAAGCCCGCACTACTAGGCCAGCGTCTCAAGGCGCTGGCTTTCGCTTTGCTCAAGCCACTGTGCTTTTCACTCGTCGCCGCCCCTCAAGGGGCGTTTGTACTACTTAGCCCTGACCCTTGAAAGGGTCTTCGTATTCCTTTACACTTAGCTTGTCCTGCATGATGTCTTTTCTTTCCTGCTCTTGGATATATTTCTTTACGGTAGCTTCGTTAAATCCTACCGTACTGACATAATATCCTTCCGCCCAAAAGTGCCGGTTGCCAAACTTGTACTTTAAGTTTGCGTGCCGGTCGAACATCATCAACGCAGACTTTCCTTTCAGATATCCCATAAAACTCGACACACTAATTTTCGGCGGGATGCTTACCAAGAGATGCACATGGTCTGCCATCAGATGACCTTCAATGATTTCCACGCCCTTATACGCACACAGTTGCTTAAACACATCTTTCAGATCCGTCCGGTATTGATTGTAAATGATTTTTCGTCTATACTTTGGCGTAAAGACGATATGATACTTGCATACCCATTTCGTATGCGCTAGTGAATTGGTTTTATTTGCCAAAATAATCACCTTTCCTTTGCTATAACAGTGGCTTGAGCACCTCTATTATAGCGAGAGGTGATTATTTTTTTGTATAACTTCTCGACGCGCACCCGCATAGCGGGTGGTTCTTTGTTTCGCTTCGCTCAACTGGCTTAAGCCTCGAACTGAAAGAACCGCCTGCATAAGCAAGCGGTTCTTCTTCGTATAAATCAGGATTTGCCGTTGAACGCTCAATAGTTGGATTCTACCTGGCTGCAGCTGCTTGTTACACCAGCTCCGCCGGCAACACGTCTGAGGGCTCCGTCTTCAAGCTCACACTCTGACAACTCATTTGATATAAAACGACATTTTATCGGACAATTGCACACGCAACGCCGCCTGCTACTTTTTCTAAATCTTTTTCGTCCAATTCAAAGTCGCCCATCTTATCTAAACAGGCTTCCGCCTCTTCTCTTGTAATCTCCTTGCCTTCCGCCTTTGCCAACGCAATCAGTTCATCGGCATCCTTGCACTGCATAGCTTTTTCCAGCATTTCTTTTGTGATCTCGTTTTTGTTGATCGGCATGACAGAATCCCCCTTTATGTCACTTATACATAACCCTTTTACAGCCATGCCTCGGCCTTGCAGTCCGAATAGCAGCCGCCGCCCGCTACATTTTGCAGCGTGTCGGCGTCAAGCTCAAAGTCGGCCAGCTCCGCCATATACGCTTCGGCTTCTTCCCTGGTCATCTCCATGCCGCGGGTCTTTGCCAGCGCGATCAGTTCGTCGGCATTCCTGCACTGCACAGCCTTCGCAAGCATTTCCTTCGTAATCTCTTTCCTGTTGATCGACATTGTGGTATCCTCCCTCAAAATAATGTATTTTACTGCTTTTAATTATATATACAAGTCAGGGGCGTCAAAATTGACGCTGATAGAAAATATTTTTTAACTCCATTTTTTAAACGTCGGCTATCGTCAGCACCAACCGGCTGCCGTCCAGCATATAAAAATCGTAGAAATCACCGCCCACATCCCGGGCGGCCTCCATGGATGCGAAAAGGTCAAAGTGGGGGGTGACATATTCTCTATATCCTACATCAAAAGCGACCATAATAAAAAGCCTTGTGGGGATTTTATTCTCCCCAAAAGGCTTTCAAAAAGCTTTATTGATAGTTAGCACCGTATGAACTCCGCCATGAACCGGCATGATTTTTCTTCTTTCCTATCTGTTCATGATTCGGCTTTGTTCTCGTCCCGGCTGTCGCCGACCTTTTTCGGCTCTTCCTTTTCCGAGGCCGCCGCGCGGAACTCGCGGATGCTCTTTCCTAGTGCCTTGCCCGACTCCGAAAGTTTCCCCGGCCCAAAGATCACCAGCCCGATTACGAGAATAAGCAAAAGCTCGGGAACGCCAAGCCCAAACATGAAAATCCCCCTCCCTGATTCCAAAACAACTATCTTTTCCGTCAGTATATCACCGCAAAGAACAACGGTCAAACGATGTTTTTCGATACAAAACGCGGCTCCCGAACGGAAGCCGCGCTTTTGTTTTTCTGTTGTTCCTATGCCGTCACCAGATGCCGATGACTTTCCACCAGATCGGACCGAGGCCGAGGAAGCAGATCATGAAGAGGATCGAGCAAATGAAGCCGACTTTCCACCATTCCGGCTGCGTGATGTAACCGGAGCCGAAGAAAATCGGGGACGGGCCCGTCGCGTAGTGCGTCAGGCAGCCCATGATACCCGTCTCGACGCCCAGCACGATTGCCGACAGCAGAGGCGGAGCGCCCGCCGCAACCGCAACCGCCA
>JAEERZ010000226.1 GCA_016286075.1 Selenomonadaceae bacterium | reverse complement strand
AATCTTCTCGTCGAAGCGCTGCCGTATTTCCAGGAATTCTCCGGCAAGACCATCGTGGTCAAGTACGGCGGCAACGCGATGATTAGCGAGGATTTGAAAGCGAAAGTCATGCAGGACGTCACGCTGATGAAGCAGGTCGGCATCCGTCCGGTCATCGTGCATGGCGGCGGCCCGGACATCACGGGATTCTTGAAGAAAGTGGGCAAGGACTCCGAATTCGTCAGCGGACTTCGCGTGACGGACGAAGAGACGATGGAAATCGTCGGCATGGTATTGATCGGCAAAGTCAACGCGGACGTCGTCATGCGGCTGAACGTCTGCGGCAACCGCGCCGTCGGCCTGTCCGGCGTGGACGCGGAGCTGATCCGGGCGAAAAAGAAGCTCGCAGTCGTCCATGAGGACGGGGCGGAGCGCTCGGTGGATATCGGGCACGTCGGCGAAGTGGAAAGCGTCAATGCCGGCATTCTGGAGGACAATCTCGACCGGGGCTATATCCCAGTCGTCGCGCCGATTGGCGTCGACGAAAGCGGGGCGCAGTACAATATCAATGCCGATTATGTGGCGGCAGCCATCGCCGGCGCGCTGAAAGCGGAAAAACTGTTGCTTTTGACGGACGTCGAGGGCATATACAAAAACTTCTCGGATAAGAGCTCCTTCATCTCGTCTCTGACGAAATCGGAGGCGGAGGCGTACATCGAGGACGGCACGATTTCCGGCGGTATGATTCCGAAGGTCGAGGCGTGCCTGACGGCGCTTTCACAGGGCGCTCAAAAGACTTCCATCATCGACGGCAGACTCCCGCACTCGCTGTTGTTAGAGCTGTTCACCTCGCAGGGTATCGGCACGGAAATTGTGAAAGGATAGGGGAGATAATATGCGGAAAACAGACGAACAAATTTATGAAATCGACGCGCGGGATTATCTTCCCGTATTTGCGCGGTACAAGATCGTGCTCGACCACGGCGAGGGCGTTTATGTCTATGATACGCAGGGCAAGAAATACATCGACTTTCTCGGCGGCATCGCGGTTAATGTGCTCGGACACGGCTATCCGGCGCTTGTGAACGCGGTGGCGTCGCAGGCGAAAAAGATGATTCATTGCTCGAATCTTTATTACACGCAGACGCAGGCCGATGCGGCGGCAAAGCTCGCGGCGCGTTTCGGCGGCGGCAAGGTATTTTTCGGCAATTCCGGCGCGGAAGCTAACGAGGGCGCGATTAAGTTAGCTCGTAAATACGCGCATACGATATCGAAGGACAAGTCCGAGATTATCTGCGCGTGGCACAGTTTTCACGGACGAACATTGGCGACTTTGACGGCGACAGGCCAGCCGAAATATCAGGAGGGCTTCGGCCCGCTGCCGGAAGGCTTTTCCTATGTGGATTTCGGCGACTACGACGCGCTGGAAAAAATGGTCAGCGAAAAGACTTGCGCGGTCATGCTGGAGACGATACAGGGCGAGGGCGGCGTCCATGTGCCGCCGAAGGATTATTTCAAGAAGGTGCGGACGCTTTGCAACAAGTACGGCGCGCTCTTGATTCTCGACGAAATTCAGAGCGGCATGGGGCGCACCGGAAAATTCTTCGCCTACGAGCATTTCAATGTGAAGCCCGACATCGTGACGCTTGCGAAAGGCCTGGCGGGCGGCGTACCGATTGGCGCTTTCATCGCAACGAATAAAGTCGCTGTGGCGTTCCATGCGGGCGACCATGGCTCGACTTTCGGCGGCAATCCGCTGGCCTGCGCTGCAGCGAACGCGGTGCTGGATGCGATGACGCCGGAATTCCTCGAAAACGTCGAGAAGATGGGCGAGTATTTCAAGGAAAGGCTCTTGGCTTTACAAAAGAAACTGCCGTGGTTTATCAAGGAAGTACGCGGCTCCGGGTTGATTCTTGGAATGGAACTGACGAAAGAAGGGCGCGACGTCGTGAACGCCTGTCTGGAAGAAGGTGCGATTATCAACTGCACCGCAGGGAACGTCCTGCGGTTCGTGCCGCCGCTGATTGTAACAAAGAGCGAAATCGACGAGGTCATGAACGTGCTGGAGCGTGTGCTGCCGCGTTTCGCATGACAGGGGAGGGAAAATTTTGAATAAGGATTTCCTTACAATTCACGATCTTTTGCCGGGCGATGTGGAGGATATTCTCGACCTCGCGGCAAATCTCAAAGCGATGCAGGAGAGCGGAGTGCCGCACCGTTATCTGGAAGGCAAGACGCTGGGCATGATTTTCGAGAAGTCTTCGACGCGGACGCGGGTTTCCTTCGAGGTCGGCATGTATCAGCTTGGCGGCAGCGCGTTATTCTTGTCGTCCCACGATACGCAGCTTGGACGCGGCGAGCCTATCCGCGACACTGCGCGGGTGCTGTCCCGGTATCTCGACGGCATCATGATTCGTACTTTCGCGCATGAGACGGCGGTGGAACTTGCAGAGTGGTCTGGCGTTCCCGTCATCAACGCGCTGACAGACCTCTTGCACCCGTGCCAAGTCATGGCGGATTTTCTGACGCTGCGCGAGTACAAAGGAAAAGACCTTTCGTCGCTGAAGGTCGCGTTCGTCGGCGACGGCAACAACATGGCGAATTCGTACCTTTACGGCGCGGCGAAAACGGGTATGACGCTGGCCGTCGCGACCCCGAAGACACACCAGCCGAATAAGACGGTCGTGAAAAACGCGTTGCAGGACGCGAAAAACACGGGCGCGAGCATTACGCTGACCACCGATCCGGCTGAGGCGGTGAAGGGCGCCGACGTCATCGTAACGGACACATGGGCCAGCATGGGGCAGGAGGCGGAACACGACAAGCGCAAGAAAATCTTTGCGCCGTATCAGGTAAATAAGGCGCTTTTGAAAAAGGCCGACCGCCGCGCTATCGTCATGCATTGTCTGCCAGCCTATCGCGGCGAGGAAATCACCGACGAAGTCTTCGAGGCGAACGCCGACGTGATTTTCGACGAGGCGGAGAACCGCCTGCATGCGCAAAAGGCGATCATGACGATCTTGATGGGCTAATCGCTTGCTCAAATTTCCATAGGCTGCAAAGCATTACATATATGGTCATACAATAAATTTTATTTTTATAAAGGAGTTGTTTTTCATGGCAAAAGTTAAGGCAAAAGCGAAGGTTAAGGCAACCGCGAAGGCAAAGGCGCCTGCGAAAGTGAAAGCGGCCGCGAAGGTAAAAGCGCCTGTGAAGGCGAAAGCAACCGTAAAGGCGAAAGCGAAAGTGAAGAAGGTCGCGCTGGCATATTCCGGCGGCCTCGACACGTCGGTCATCATTCCGTGGCTGAAGGAAAACTATGACGGCTGCGAAGTCATCGCGGTCTGCGCCGATATCGGACAGGGCGACGAGCTTTCCGTCGTCCATGACAAGGCCCTCAAATCCGGCGCGTCGAAGGTGTTCATCGCCGACCTGACCGAGGAATTCCTGACCGAGTACGTCTGGCCGACGTTGAAGGCGGGCGCAATTTACGAGGGCAAGTACCTCCTCGGCACGTCTTTCGCCCGTCCGGTCATCGCGAAGAAGCTCGTCGAAATCGCGAAGAAGGAAAAATGCGACGCCATCGCGCACGGCGCGACGGGCAAGGGCAACGATCAGGTGCGTTTCGAGCTTTCGGTCAAGGCTCTCGCGCCGCAGATGAAGATCATCACGCCGTGGCGTGAGTGGGATCTGCGCTCCCGTGAGGACGAAATCGCCTATGCGAAGAAGCACAAGATTCCTATTGCTACCGAGAACAAGACATACAGCATGGACCGCAATATCTGGCACCTTTCCCATGAGGGCTCCGACCTTGAAGACCCGTGGAACGCGCCGAAGAACGATATGTTCCTCGTGACGAAGGCGCCGGAAAAGGTGAACGACAAAGCGGAAGTCATCGAGAGCGAATTCAAA
>JAEERZ010000225.1 GCA_016286075.1 Selenomonadaceae bacterium | reverse complement strand
GCCCCCATGCGCCGAAGGCCGCGTGGGCCAGCGGGCTGACCGCGAACCGCAGAATATCCCAGCCGACAACGAAGCTCGCGGCGACGAAAGTCTGCCGGGACTTATCCTTTTCAAAAAACACGCCTTGCAGGAAAAACAAGACTGCAAACTGCGGAAGGACCATGAAGAATCGTTCGTAAGGCTTCCAGCCCTCTGTCAGTATAGATAAACCGAATTGCACAATCGCGTAGAGCGCCGCCCAACGAATCGTCGTCCATCGGCGGCTTTCAAAATCCGACCGCAGGAACTTTGCCGCGTACCAAAAGGAAAGCGCTCCCGCAGCAAGCTGCACGAGAAAATCCAGCGCGTTCATCGTCATATCGGACATCAGGAATCCCCTCCGCGCTAATCATACTATACCATACAATGAATGGCAAAAACCGCGAAGCGGCGCGAACGACGCCTTTTCCGGCGCGAAAAACAACTCGGAAGAAGCGATAAATCAAAAAGCGTCCGGCACGATTGCCGAACGCTTTCTTCATTATTATATATGGACGACTCCTCCGTCCTGTGCGAAACGCAAATATTCTTTCACGAAATCCGGATATTTCTTCTCCGCCAGCAAAAGCTGCTCGCCGTTTTCGAGGCGAATCGCCCGCGGCCCGTAGTCGGCGATCTGCGAGAGATTGACGAGATAACAGCGATGGCAGCGATAAAAGCCCTCGCCCAGCGCGGCCTCCATCGTTTCCATCGAGCGGCGGATCTCATGGGCGCCCTCCGTCGTGTGAATGGCGACCTTTTTATTCCGGCTCTCCAAATAGAGAATATCCCGCAGCGCGACCTTTCGCGTAATCCCGTCCAGCTTCAGCAGGATATGGCGGCCTTCCCGGCGGCGCGTCGCCTCGGCTTCCGCCCAAGCGGCGCAAAGCACCTCGGCAAACTTTTTCCCGTCCACGGGCTTCACCAAATATTGAAACGCGTGAACGTCAAACGCCTCTTCCATATAGTCGCGATAGCCGGTCACGAAGACGATGACGCTGCCCGCGCCGTCCCGTTCCCTCGCCCGAAGCTCCCGCGCGGCTTCCAGTCCGTCCGCGCCCTGCACGTCGAGAAAATAAATCGCGAAATCTTCCTCCGAAAGCAACAGCTCGTCCCCGGAGGCAAACGCTCCGATCCTTGCTTCCGGCTTTTCCGTCTCGATCATGCGCGCGAGTTCGCCGCGCAAGTCCTCGTTCGGCTCGCAGATCGCGACGGAAATTCCCGACCGCGCGTCCGAACTTTTCTGCACCTCCATGAAAGTCCCCTCCATTTTATTCTACTATATCATAAAATCGGGGGAATTTTCGCCGTAAGGCGCGAACGGCGGATTTTTCGGCGCGAAATCCTCGGCCATACGGAAACAAAAGCGCGATCCACGCACGGCAGCCGGTATGTCGTTTCGCCGCTTTATTAGCCCGTCGCGTTTCATTCAATCCATTCTTTGCTGTAGCTTTTTTCAGGAACGCCGTCGACTCTCTGCATATACCGCACGGACATGATGATCCGCAAGGCGTCGCCGATATCGCTCTGCTCATAGGTCGAGAACGAAACGTCGCTGTTCACGAAAATGCGAATCGTATCCGGCGGCACGAAGGATATCGTCGACGAATTGTCGTCGAGGATCAGGCTGATCCCGTTGCCGTCATCATCGTATTTCAGCCATGAGAAAGGTATCTCTGCAAGCTCCAATATTTTCGCCACACGCTCTATCTTATTCATAACAGCCTCCAAAGGGGAAATAACTTCTATCAAAAAGCACCGCCGCGATTCCACGACGGTGCTTGTTCTTATGCGTTCCTTTATGACAGCAGCAGACTGTCGCTTGTCATTTCGCTGCCCGCCGCCTGCTCGAACATCTTCAGGAGGTCGGGAACGGTCAGCCGCCGTTTTTCTTCGCCTGCGACGTCGATCAGGATGCGGCCCTCGTACATCATGATGAGCCGGTTTCCCAGCGCCAGCGCGTCGCGCATATTGTGCGTAATCATCAGCGTCGTGAGCTTGCGCCCTTCGACGATGGTTTTCGTGAGGTGGAGCACCTGCGCGGCCGTCTTCGGATCGAGAGCCGCCGTGTGCTCGTCGAGAAGCAACAGCTTCGGCGAGGCCATGGTCGCCATCAGGAGCGTCAGCGCCTGCCGCTGTCCGCCGGACAGGAGACCGACTTTCGATTCCAAACGGTCTTCAAGGCCGAGTCCGAGGGAAAGGAGCAGCTCGCGGTATTCCTGACGCTTTTCCTCCGACGAGCTCCATGCCAGCGTCGGCGGCCGTCCGCGCCGCTCGGCGATGGCGAGGTTTTCCTCGATCATCATGCCCGCCGCGGTTCCCATCATCGGGTCCTGGAAAACGCGGCCGATATATTTCGCGCGCCGGTATTCGGGCCAGCGCGTGATGTCCTCGCCGTCGATGAAGATTTTCCCGCGGTCCACGAAGAACGTGCCCGCGATGGAGTTCATCAGCGTGGATTTGCCGGCGCCGTTGCCGCCGATGACCGTCACGAACTCTCCGGGAGCGAGATGCAGCGAAAGCCCGGTCAGCGCGACTTTTTCGGTGATGGTACCGGGATTGAACGTCTTTGCGATGTTTTCGATGCGGAGCAATCAATCCACCGCCCTTCTGCGCCGTTCCTTGAGCTTCTGCTGGACCAGCGGAAGCGCCAGCGCGGCGGCCACAAGGATTGCCGTGAACAGCTTCAGGTCGTTGGGCGGCATGCCCATTTGCAGCACGACGGCGATGACGATACGGTAGACGATGGAACCCAGCACCACCGAGATCAGGCAGCGCCAAAAGCTCGGCGTGCCGAACAGCACCTCGCCGATGATGACCGACGCGAGGCCGATGACAATCGTGCCGACGCCCATGCCCACGTCCGCGAAGCCGTTGGACTGCGCGACGAGCGCGCCGGAAATCGCCACAAGGCCGTTGGACAGGAGCAGGCCAAGGATAATCGTCACGTCCGTATTGACGCCGTTGGCGCGGATCATGTTCGGATTGAAGCCCGTGGCGCGAACCGCCGCGCCGATTTCCGTGCCGAAAAACCAATAGCAGAGCGCGGCAATCAACAGCACCACAAAGAAGCCCACGGCAAAGACCACCGTCTGGTGGTCCTCCGAAATCCAAGCGAACTGTGTGAAAAGCGTATCGACCATGAGCAGCGGCAGATTTGCCTTGCCCATGACGCGAAGGTTCACCGAGTACAGCGCAATCATCGTCAAAATGCCCGAAAGCAGCGCCGGAATCTTAAATTTCGTGGTCAATATCCCGGTGACGACACCCGAAAGCATCCCCGCAAAGCACGCGACGAGAATCGCCGGAATCGGCGACCAGCCCGCCACGAGCAGCGAGGCCGCCACCGCCGCGCCGAGAGGGAAACTGCCCTCGACAGTCAGATCCGCCACGTCCAGTACGCGAAAGGTCAGATAGACGCCAATCGCAAGAACGGACCAAAGCAGGCCCTGGGATATAGTTGGAATGATTAAATCCAAATTGGTTCTACTCCTAACGAATTATGATGCCCATAAAAAGTGAGGAGTTAGGAGAGAGGAGTGAGGAATTATTCGCGCGTTTACGCATTGATAACTCCTCACTCCTCACTCCACACTCCTAATTTTTACTGAACGATTTCCGCCGACTTCATCACGTCGTCGGGAATCTTGATGCCGAGAGCGTCGGCGTTCTTCTTGTTGACGCTCGCCTTCAGGTCCTTCGCGGTCTGGATAGGCATATCGGCCGGTTTGTGCTTGCCGTCGAGGATGTCCGCGCCCATGGCGCCGGTCTGGAGGCCGAGTTTATAGTAGTCGATGCCGTAGGTAGCGAGGCCGCCAGCCTTGACCATATTTTCCTCGCCGCAGATGACCGGCTTCTTCGCCGGGTCGGTAACGGAGATCAGC
>JAEERZ010000224.1 GCA_016286075.1 Selenomonadaceae bacterium | reverse complement strand
GATGCTGGGGAGGAACCCTCTGCGGCGCCCGTTGTTGCGTATGATTTCGAGGAGGACGAGGAGGAAGACGCGGCTTGATTTCGGGAGGACAAAATGGCTGACGCGGAGCAGGCGCGGCTGGCGCGGGAGGTTTACGAGCGGCTCGGCGGCGCGGAAAATATATTGCAGGCGACGAACTGCATGACGCGGCTCCGCGTGCGGCTGGCAAAAAAGGACGAGGGGCTCGTCGCGGCGGTGAAGGGCGTCAAAGGCGTGATCGGCGTCCTCGACGCCGGGGACGAGTTTCAGGTCGTGCTGGGGCCGGGCCGGGCGCAGGCTGTGGCGGACGAGGTACGGGCGCTTTTGGAGGCCGACAGGGACGAGAAAAAAGCGACGCCCCGAAAGCTCGCCGCAAAAGCGGAAATCGGTGACGGCGAGGCGCTCCGCGAGGCAATCAAGGCGAGGAACGCGACGCCGGTGAAGCTCTTTTTCCGCCGCATCGCGAGTATTTTCATTCCGCTGATTCCGGGTTTTATCGCTTGCGGGCTGATTACCGGGATATTGGGCGTGTATATGAAGCTCGCGCCGGAGGCGGCGAATACGCCGACGGTGAAGCTGCTTTCGGTGTTCGGCAACGCCGTATTCTGGGGCATGAATCTTTTCGTCGGCTGGAGCGCGGCGCAGGTCTTTGGCGGAACGCCGATTCTCGGCGGCGTGCTGGCGGCGATTATCAGCCATCCCGGACTGGCGAACGTAACGATTTACGACGCGCCGCTCATGCCGGGGAGAGGCGGCGTGATTTCCGTCGTATTGGCGGCGGGATTGGGCGCGTGGCTCGAGAAGCGGCTGCAGCGCATCGTGCCGGAGATTTTCGAGTTGTTCCTGACGCCGCTGCTGGCGGTTTTGCTTGCCGGTGCGGCGACGGTGCTCGTGGTGCAGCCTTTGGGCGGCGTCCTTTCGGATTGGATCGGGCGGACGGCGACGGCGGCTGTGGCGTCGGGCGGCGCGCTCACGGGCTTCGTGCTGGGCGGGCTTTGGCTGCCGATGGTGATGCTCGGCGTCCATCAGGCGATGACGCCGATCCATGTGGATTTGATCGCGCGATACGGCGTGACCTTGCTGCTGCCGATTCTGGCGATGGCGGGCGCGGGACAGGTGGGCGCGTCGTTGGCGGTTTACGTTCGGACGCGGAACCGCATACTGAAAAAGACGATAGCGTCTGCGCTCCCCGTCGGGCTCATGGGCGTCGGCGAGCCGCTGATTTACGGCGTCACGCTGCCACTTGGGCGGCCATTTATCGGGGCCTGCGTCGGAGGCGCGGCGGGCGGCGCGGTGCAGGCGCATTTCGCGGTGGGCGCGGCGACGCTGGGTATTTCCGGTTTGCCGCTGGCGGGCGCGACGGATCATATTTTACTGTATCTCTTGGGCGTAGTCGTCGCCTATGTTGCGGGGTTTGCCGCGACTTGGCTGCTGGGCTTCGACGACCCGGAGGAAGAAGGAAAGGAAGAAAGAGCATGAGGAAGCAAAGAAACGGTCGGTTGTTTATTTTGTGGGCGGTCTTCGTCGCAGCGGCGCTGCTGTTTGCGCCGAAGGGCGCTGACGCCGGACGGCTGGAGGAAATCGCGGAGCGCGGCACGATCCGCATCGGCACCACGGGCGATTATCGTCCGATGTCGTATCTGAACCCGGAGACGGGGGAGTACGAGGGCATCGACGCGGAGCTTTCGCAGATTATCGCGAAGTCGCTGGGCGTGACAATCGAGTATGTGCCGACGAGCTGGCCCACATTGACCGAGGACACGCTGGCGGACAAGTTCGATTTCGCGCTTTGCGGCATTTCCCGTAATTTCACCCGCGCCCGGATCATGGCGATGTCTGACGGCTACGGCGTCGGCTACTTCGGCAAGACGATCCTCTGCCGCGCGGCGGACGCGAAGAAATTTCAGAGCCTCGAGGACATCGACAAGCCCGAGGTACGCGTGATGATCAATCCGGGCGGCACCAACGAGAAATTCGCCCATGCGAATCTGAAGCGCGCGAAGCTCATCGTCCATCAGCAGAACGCGGAAATCCCTTCCCGCATCGCCGAGGGCGAGGCTGATATCATGATTACCGAGGTCGTCGAGGCCAATCATTATGTGCGTCTCGACAAGCGGCTGGCCGCGCCGATGGTGGACAGGCCCTTTACGGTTCATTCCTGCGGCGCGCTGATGATGAAGGGCGATCAGGAGTTCCTGAACTATATCAATTTCGTCTTCGCCGAGCTGCGTGCGGACGGCACGATGGCGAAGCTGGAAGAAAAGTATCTGAAATGACGGCGGAGGAACGGGCGGCGCTTTTGGCAGATCTTCACACCACGACGATGGGCGAGGAGAGGATTCGCCGAAACGCCGCGCCGGACGCGGACGATGTGATCGCGTGGTGCAGGGAACGGATCGCGGCCCCGGACGCCGAAATCGAGCGGCGGGGCAAGAATTATTATATCGCGTCGGGCGGCTGCGTTCTGACCGTCAACGCCGGGAGCCATACGGTGATTACTGCGCATAAATCGGGAGGGGTACGATGAAGACTTTTTCAAAGACGGCTTTGATTTCCGCTTCGGCGGCGGGATTCCTTTGCCTCGGCTGCTTTTTCGCGTCGCCGGAGGCGGGGAATTCTTCCTATGCGCCCGGGGCGACCTGCGGCGCGAGGGCCCACGACAAGAAAGTAAAGGCTGAGGAAAAAGTGCAGTTCCCGCCTGCGCCTCCCGGAGAGCTGGATGTGGAAAAGCTTACCGCCGCCGCTTGGAGCATGGGCGCGTCTTTTGAGACGCCGGTGCTGCCGAAAGGACGCGACCTTGAGGACGTGACGATTTTCGGCCGCGCCGAGGCCACGGAAAAGCAGATGGTCGATTTCATCCTGCGGCGCAACCCGACGCCGAGCCTTTCCTGCACGGCGGAAGAGCTCGTCCGCTACTATTACGAGGAGGCGGGCCGCGAGGGCATCCGCGCCGACATCGCGCTCTGCCAGGCCTGCAAGGAAACGGGATTTTTCAAATACGGCGGCGACGTGACGGCGGACCAGAACAACTATTGCGGCCTCGGCGCCACGGGCAACCACGAGGCGGGGGCGCGGTTCGAGACGGCGCAGCTCGGCGTCCGCGCCCATATCCAGCATTTGATGGTCTACACCACGACCCGCAGGCCGGAGACGGAGCTCGTCGACCCGCGTTATGAGCTGGTCATAGAGAAACGCCCGGACATTTACGGCGTTGTCAAGATGTGGACCGGGCTCAACGGCAAATGGGCCGTTCCCGGCACTTACTACGGGCAGGACATTCTGAATCTCTGGCGGCAGGCGAAGGTGCCCGACGGTTCCCCAACCTCGCTTTTGAATGCTTCCGAAGCGGTACGTCGTGCGCCCGACGATCCGAACGTTTATGTTCGCCGCGCCGTGGCCCGGTTCTATGCCGGCGAATTGGAGCGGGCGATTTTGGATTACGACAAGGCCATAGAGCTTTCCCCTTCCGCCGAGGCGTATTTGGATCGGGCAATCTGCTACGAGGCGCTGCACGACCTCGCCAAGGCCGAGGCCGACTACACGGCGGCCATCGCTCTCGACCCGTTGCTGCCACAGCCTTGGCTCAATCGGGGGCATCTTTATCTGCTGGCGGACCGTTGGAAGGATGCTATCGCTGATTTTGAGCGGGAATTGGCTCTGTCCCCGCAGTCGGCGGACGCCCGCGTCGGCATCGGTATCGCCCATGCGAAGATGGGCGATTACAAAGCCGCGTGGAAGGATTTCTTCATCGTGACGGACGAGATCCACGACAACAACGAGGCGGCGTTGGCGAATCAGAAAATCATGATGGACGCGGTCAAGGGGAAGAAAAAATGAATCTAAGGAAAATGATGGCGGGCGTATTGCTCGCCATTTCTGTGCAGGGCGCGGCTCTCGCCGCGC
>JAEERZ010000223.1 GCA_016286075.1 Selenomonadaceae bacterium | reverse complement strand
GAAAGGCGAACAGCTCTGCAAGATCGACAGCAAAGACATGACCGACGAAATCTGGCTCCGTCTCGCCGCCCGCGTCAACGAAATTTTCGCGGCGGACGAAGCGGACGCCGTCGTCATTCCTCACGGCACCGACACCATGGAAGAAACCGCCTATTTCCTGAGCCTGACGGTAAAAAGCGATAAGCCCGTCGTGCTCACCGGCGCCATGCGTCCGGCGACGGCAGCCGACGCCGACGGTTTTCGAAACCTGCTTGACGCAGTCCGGGTCTCTCTCTCCGACGACGCCGTCGGGAAAGGCCCGCTGGTGGTGATGAACGGCGAAATCCATGAGGCGCGGAGCGTAACGAAAATCCACACGCAAAATATCGCCGCTTTCGCGTCGCCGACGGCAGGCTGCCTTGGAACCGTCAAAGACGGCGTCCCGACATTTTCCCGCACGCCGCTCCACCATCCGAAATCCGAAGCGTTCTTTGATCTCGGCGGCGTCTCCGCCCTGCCCCGCGTCGATATTCTTTACGGCCATGAGGGCGACGACGGCGCTCTCGTCTTTTCCGCCGTACAGGCCGGCGCAAAAGGCATAGTCTATGCGGGCATGGGCAACGGCAGCATTCCCGCCGAAGCGGAAAAAGCGCTGGCAAAGATTGCCGGCAGGGGCGTCACGGTCGTGCGAGCTTCCCGAACAAGCAGCGGCGAGGTCACGTCCTCGGCCCCGTCTTGCGCCGAAATGGACTTCATCGAAAGCGGTACGCTGAACCCGCAAAAAGCCCGCGTACTGTTGCGGCTATGCCTGGCAAAGACGAGCGACGCGGCTGAAATCGCCCGGATATTCGCGGCCTATCGGTCATATTATTGTTTCTTAGGCAAATAAATGGTATAATATATATGTTGCGAGTGTGTACTATAAAAGGAGGCTTATCGTGCGAAAAATGCTTTGCGCAGGGCTGCTTTCCCTGCTGTGTTTCGGCGGCATTCCTTCCGCCCAGGCGGCGGCTTTCCAAATCGGCGATCAGGGAAACGAGGTCGCGGAGATACAGACGGCGCTTGTCCGTCTCGGCTATGACGTAACGCCGGACGGTTCCTTCGGGCCGGGGACGGCGGCGGCTGTCCGCGCTTTTGAGATTGCCCACGGAATGGACCCCGACGGACTGGTGGGACCCGTCGTTTATGAAGCTCTGCTGGGCCGCACTATTCCCGAGACGAACCGCGGCGACAACGCCATGGTCCGTCGTATCACCGGAATGGCGCTGCAGCATGTAGGCGTTCCCTACGTTTACGGCGGCTCGTCCCCCAGCGGTTTCGACTGCTCGGGCTTCATCTATTATATCTTTGGACAGGCGGGCATCTCCCTTCCCCGCGTTGCGGACGACCAGTTCATGATGGGCGTCCCGGTCAGCTTCGAAAACCTGCGGACCGGCGACCTTGTCTTCTTCGTCGATGACAGCGGCGAGCTGTCCCATGTGGGCATGTATCTGCAGGACGGCCAGTTCATCCACGCCTCCATCCACACCGGCATCGACTTCGATTCCCTGTATCGCGACTGGCGTCGGGAACATTATCTGGGCGCGCGCCGGATTATCCCGGGCGCCTAAAACCTCAATCACATAAAACGCGACGCCCCGGAAGCGCCGCCCACTTCGGGCGATTCTTCCGGGGCGTTTTTAGCGCCGAAAAATATAAAAATACTATTGTAGGGAAAGCAGCGGAATGATAAAATGAAAGAATGATGAAAGTCAGTGTACTGACACTATGGGAAACTGGAACCTTTCCCAAAAAGGAGTCTAATTTTCATGAAAGCCGTTCGATATTTTTTGATTTTCGTAGCCGTGGCGCTTGCCGCAGCGTTGATTGCGGACATGACGTTCCTCGGCACGGCGGCCGCGTTCATCCGTGACGGGCGCATGGCATACGGCCTGAAAGTGGGAAATACGCCTATCGGAGGCATGACGCGTGAGGAAGCTTCCCGCGAAATGCAGCGCTTATCAAAGACGGCGCTGAACGGCAAAGCTCTGATCCTGTCCCTGCCGGACGAGAATCAGGCGTTCTCCTTCTCCACCGAGGAGGTCGGGCTTTCCGTAGACGCGGACGCCATGCTGGAAGCCGCGTACAACATAGGCCGGAGCGGCAGCACGGCGCAGCAGATCATTACCGTGCTGGAATGCGCGTTTCAGGGGAAAGAAGCCCCCCTCGCCGCAACTTTGGACGAAGTGAAGTTCCATCAAGTCCTGCAGAGCGTAAAACAGTCGGTAGACCGCGCGCCCAAAGACGCTTCCATCGTTTTTACGCCCACAGGCATCGAGCATCAGCCGGGATTGACGGGACGCCGCCTCGACGCAGACGCGCTGTCCGCCAAGGTAAAGCCCCGACTGTTGGAGCTTCGTCTCCCCTGTCGGGAAACTCTGACGCCGGAGGAAACGGAACCCGAAATCCGGCTGGAGGATATCAATGCTGTCAACGCACGCCTTTCCAGCTGCACTACTTACTATATCGCGGACACGGGGCGCGGCGACAACATCGAGATTGCCGCGGCGGCTTTGGACAACTGTATCGTCCGTCCCGGCGACGAACTTTCCTTCAACGCGACGGTAGGCAGCCGCGTAGCCAGCGCAGGATATGCCGTCGCGCCGGTCATCATCAACGGCAAGACGGAACAGGATATAGGCGGCGGCGTCTGTCAGGTAAGCTCCACTCTTTACAACGCGATTTTGACGGCGGGGCTCACGGCCACGGCGCGCACCGCCCATTATTATCCGTCCGCTTATGTGGACGCAGGGCTTGACGCCACGGTGGCGGACGGGCAGATCGACTTTGCTTTCCGCAACACGCTGCCCCATGCCGTGCTCCTGCGCTCAGGAGCATTCGACGGCACGCTGACGATATCCGTTTACGGCTGCGCCGAAGATTTGCCCGGCGTCATGGAAATGGAATCGGTCATCATCGGACCGCCGCCCACGGTGGAGGTATATCGCCTGACCTACGTCGGCGACCAGCTGGTAAACCGCGAATACCTTTATACGGACGAATACGACGTTCCCCCTCCGCCGGAGGAGGAGAAGAAACCTACGGAAGACCAGGCGCGGTTTGAGACCGCCCCCTCCCCGGTTCCTAGCCCGGCACCTGCACAGACGACTCCGGAGTCGAAGCCTTCGCCTGCGGCAGCGCCGACGACAGGGGAAATCGCGTCGACCGAAGCCCAGCCTCCTGCCGGGCCGACGACGCCTTCCGCTCCGACAACCGTCCCCAAGCCGCCGAAACGATAAAAAAGCCACATCTCAGTGGCTCAAAATATCAATGAAAGCAGGGTACTTCATGAGTATTGCGCTTTTTTCTCCCTATACGGGAACGATTCATCCGATTACGGAAGCCCCGGACCCGGTCTTTTCCGAAAAGATGCTGGGCGACGGCTTTTTCGTGACGCCCTCCGTCGGCGAGGTCGTCGCTCCAGTAGACGGCGCCGTCACCTATGTCGCGCCGACGAAGCATGGCATCCGTATCACGGCGGCGGACGGCATGAAACTGACGCTGCACGTCGGCACGGAATCCGGCGAACTGAAAGGCGAAGGGTTTACCGTCTTCGTAAACGAGGGCGCACAGGTTCGCAAGGGCGACAAACTGCTGACCTTCTCCCCGGAGCTTTTGCGGCAGAACCCCAAGACCACCGACGCCTGCATCCTGCTGATTGAAGAGATGAACGACGGGAAGGAAGTCCGTCTGACGGCCTCCGGCGAAGTAACGGCCCTTGCCCCCGTCGCAGAAGTTGTATGAAATCATTAAATACAGAACAAGGAAGCAATGAATAAGTCAATTTATGGTCTTGCCGAGGGATTTTTTCGTCAGGCAAGGAAAAGGGCTCGAAGTCGTAGCCAAAGAGCTACGTCGAGAGCACTTTGACACAGCCTGACGGAAAAAGAACCGGCAAGGACATGAAAGGACTTGTTCAGTGCTTCCTCA
>JAEERZ010000222.1 GCA_016286075.1 Selenomonadaceae bacterium | reverse complement strand
TGGTCTTCTCGCCGCCGACGGAAAGAATCACGTCGCCGCGCTGGATGCCGGCCTTCCCTGCAGGGCCGTTCAGCGTGACGTTCTGCACATAGACGCCCGCGTCCACGTTGAGCTGATAGCCGGCCCGTGCCGCCGTCTCCTTGTCGTAAACGCCGACGCCGAGATACGGACGAATCACGCGGCCGTGATCCAGCAGCTGGTCGACGATGTCTCGCACCGTATTGATGGGGATTGCAAAGCCCATGCCCTCAACGCCGTTGGCGGCGATTTTCGCGCTGTTGATGCCGATGACGAGGCCGTCCGCGTTGGCCAGCGCGCCGCCGGAATTACCCGGGCTGATGGCGGCGTCGGTCTGGATCAGTTTCAGATGGCGCTCGGAAATATCCAGCGTGCGGTTCAGCGCGCTGATGACGCCGACGGTCACGCTGCCCTGGAATTCGAGCCCCATCGGGTTGCCGATGGCAATCGCCGGCTCGCCGACCACGATATCGTCGGAGTTTCCGAAAGCGGCAGTCGGGAAACCTTCCCCGTCAATCTTCACCACCGCGATGTCGGTCAATTCGTCGGCGCCGACCATCTTTCCTTTGACGCTGCGCCCGTCGGAAAGCGAGACCATGATCTCCTTCGCCCCCGCCACGACGTGATAATTCGTCACGATGTAGCCGTCCTCGCGGAAAATCACGCCGGAGCCAACGCCCTGTTCCACCTCGAACTGATGATTGAACCAGTCGCGCGCGACGGCGCGGTTCGTAATGCCTACCACCGCCGGGCCTACGGATTTCGCGACGCGGACGGCGGGCGTGTTGCGCGCGTCCGAAAGCGCGCCCGTCGAAGGCGCGGGCCGCGAAGTCGCCGGCATCGTCCCCTGCGGCGTATTGTCCGCCAGCGCGCCGCCGCACCCGGCGGCCAGCACAGCGCCTGCAACGCTCATTGCTACTACGGTCTTGCGATATTTCCTCCAAATGTCCATCAGATACATATCCTTTCGCCCCTTAACGTTTCATTTTTGACCGCCCTTATCCATGCTCACATACAGGCGGATTACAGTTACGGATGCAGCATCCCCGTTTGCATTAAAATCCCGAAGATGTCGGGATTCCCAATATCCGATATGAATTGATTGTTCCTCAGCTCGTAAAAATTCATACAGCGTACCTTGAATGTTTTGCCTGTGGCGGGGCTCCCCATGAAATCCCCGTCATGCGTTCCCGTGCAGTCCCAACAGGCAGCGATCTTGTTCGGCTCGATCACGCAATCCGCGAGACGCCACTGAATATCAGAAAACGAGGCCCGCATCATGAAGACGATAGAGAGATATCCTTTCGGCCCCCGCAGCGGCTCCGGCTCCGTCGGCGCATAAAAAATCGCATCGGCGGCAATCAGTTTCTCCGCCAGCGCCTCGTCGGCCGTATTGATCATGGTTTCAAATTCGGCGATTAATCGCCGCTCCGTTTCATGTGCCATAGAATCCCGTCCTTTCCCCTGCGGAAGACTCACGCCGTCACCATTTCATCCTGCAGCGCCACCGCCAGCGAGAGCGCGGGCACGCCGCTTTCCGCCAGCACCTGACTGACCGTTTCCTCGGCGATGGCCGGGCGATTGTTCGTCTCGCTCAAATGGGCGAGAACTATTTTTTGCGGCCGCTTCCGGAGCCGTGCGATGGCGCGTCCCGCCTCGTCGTTGGCCAAATGGCCCCGGTTGCCTAAAATACGCTGCTTCAGCGGCCACGGGTACGGCCCTTTGCGAAGCATCGCGAGGTCATGGTTCGCTTCAAACACGAGCACGTCCGCGCCTTCCATCGCCGTCCGCACTTCGTCGGTGACAAAACCGAGATCGGTCGCCACCGTGCATTTGCAGCTTCCCGTGATTTCGTATCCGACGGGGTCCGCGGCATCATGCGGTATATCGAAGGACGATACGCGAAGCGGACCGACTTCCACCGCGTCATGAATCGCAAAGAGCCGCTCGGCCGGCAAATCGCCGCCGCTCTCGGCCATCGCCCGAAGGGTCCCCGGTCTCGAATAGACCGGCGCGTCGGTGTGCCGCAAAAGCGTCCGAAGTCCCGCCACATGATCGCTGTGCTCATGCGTGATGAAAATCGCGTCGAGGGAATCCAGCGACGCCGAAAGCGACGAAAGCGCCCGTCCGACGCGCCGAACGCCGACGCCCGCGTCAATGAGCACCCGCGCTCCGTCCATCTCGACGAATATGGCGTTCCCTTTGCTCCCGCTGGCGAGAACCGAAACCCTCATGCCCCTTCATCCGCTCCTTTGCCTGTTCTGCTTCCACAGCATAAAGAAAAGCTATGGAAACTGTCTGTAAACATAATTACAAATAGATTACAAAACGCGCCGCCGTCCGCCCGCACCCTGACCGACCGTGCGGCCCAGCGCGCGGATCCGGCCCTCCATGCAGACGCGGCAATGCTCCGGCGTATCGGCGACGCAGGCCTTCCCCGGATAGAGCGCGTACTTTTGCCGCGCCTCGCCCTCGGTGACGTTGGGCATTACGACGTTGGCTCCGGAACGCAGAATCCATTCCCGCGCGTTCGGCTTCAACGTTTCCATCGCCGTGGTCGCCGGGATATTCGCCTCCGGCAGCAGCAGGCGAGTCGCCGCTACCACCCGGCGCGTCAGATGCATATCGCCGGGCTGCTCGCCGCCGAGAGGCGTATCTTCGTTGGGCACCAGCGGCCCGACGCCCACCATGTCGGCGTCGATCTCCTGGAAAAACAGGATATCCCTCGCCAGCGTTTCCACCGTCTGCCCCGGCAGTCCGATCAGGCAGCCCGTCCCCACTTCGTAGCCGAGGTCTTTCAAATCGGCCAGGCAACGGAAGCGGTTTTCATGGGACATGCCCGGATCGAGGGCTTCATAAATATCCTTATCCGTGGTCTCGATGCGAAGCAGGAAGCGATCCGCCCCCGCCTCCCGCAAAACGCGGTATTCTTCTTTCGTACGTTCCCCGACGGACAGCGTCACCGCCAGCCCCAGCTTTTTCACCTCGCGGACGATCGCCGCCAGCCGTTCCGCCGTGAACCACGGATCCTCCCCGGACTGCATCACCGCCGTGAAATACCCGTAGGCTTTCGCCTTTGCCGCCAAAGCCACGATCTCCTCCGGAGAGAGCCGGTATCTCTGCGCTTTCCCGTTGTCCCGGCGAAGACCGCAGTACAGGCAGTTTTGCCGACAATAGGAGGAAAACTCAATCAAGCCGCGCAGATGCACCTCGTCGCCCACGAAGGCATGCCGCACCCGGTCCGCCGCCGCCGCCAGCTCTTCCTCCGCCTCCGCGTCCGCCAGCAGGGCGGCAAGTTCTTCCGGCGAGAGTCGATGGGTCCGCTCCGCCTTTTCAATCAGGCCTTTCCGCGCTTGCTCCTCCATCGCGCCGCCCTCCTTTCCCCATGAAAAAAGCCGCAACTTTACAGTTGCGGCGAATAAATATACTCGGCGACCGTTTCCATCGCCGAACCTTTCGCATAAGACTGCGGCTTCAGCGGAACAGTGGAACCTCCGGTCTTTTCCTTCGTGTCATAGGCCGCCACCAGCGAATCCAGAATCTGATAGGTTTTCTTTCCCCGGTCGAAAGCGATGGTATAAAGATACAGGCAGTTCTTGTCGATCTTCACGATCTCCACCCGCGCCGTGGCCTCGTTCATATTCTTGATGTCCACCGCGTTCATGTCCACATAATACCCGGTATCCTCCCGGGCGTCCACGAACCGCAAATCCATATCCGAAAAATCCACCGTCTCCGCGCTGCACAGGCCGCAGGCCATAGCCCAAACCATCGCCGCAATCAGCGCCAAGAAGAAACTCCTCTTCATAAACCTTTGCCTCTCTTTGCGGGAACGTTCCCCGCTTCATGGAATACGTACATTATATATGCAGAGGCGCTTCTCTGCAACCGTTTTTTCATGCAAATATAAGAACGGAGCGGAAAACAGCCGTTTCCCGCACCGAGCCATCAACG
>JAEERZ010000016.1 GCA_016286075.1 Selenomonadaceae bacterium | reverse complement strand
CGTCCGATATGAGTTCAAAGAGGACGTGCCCATCGCGGGGGAAGGAGATGCGCAATATGGAAGCGGTTCGGCCGCAAATCGCTTGGAAGGATGAATGAAAACCGCCTCAAGCCAATCCATGGTCTCGGTCAGGTTTTCCTTGGACAGGATACGTTCCGTGTCAGACATCTTCATTCCTCTTCCGTCAATTGCCAACCGTGATCTCCCAAAGGAATAATTCGTTTTTCAGGCTTTCCAGCTTTTGGTACTGCCCGAAGTTGAAGTCCTTGGCGCTTTGCAGGGCGACAGGCCGCTGGAACAGGGGAATCCGTTTCACCTTCAGCCCCTGCGATTCGATGAATTTCTGCGCTTCGTCCGCGTCGGCGAAAAAGGCCTTGTCGAAATCGACGTTCGCTGTTTTTTCGTACATCTCGGCGGATTGGCGGTAAACCCGCTGGGCGTCCTTGTCGTCATAGACGACCGCCGTGGCGGCCTTGACGAATTCCCGTGCCAGGAAATCGGAGGTGACGTACGCGCCGCCGTGCTTCTCGAGGATCGCCTTTATGTTTTTCAGCACGGTTGCCTGTTCTTCCCGCGTCAGATACATCATCAGCCCGTCCATGGTAATGCAGACAGGGCCTTCCAACCTGTCGGCAGCCCGCATCATGCCGACCTGATCCTTCGCGTCGGCGATCGCGTAATGGACGCGCTTCTGCTGCTTGCGGGACAGGCAGTCCGGCAGGACGGTCCTGATTTCCGCGATTGAGGGGGCAAAATCCGTCCCGACGAACATCCTGCCCTGTCGAGCCATGGCAATGCTCCGTGGAGCAAACCCGCAGGCCACGTCGAGGACGTTTTGATACCGGTTGCCGGCAATGTATTCATTGAGCGCGGCGTACCGCATCTCGATATACAGCTTGTTCACCGGCGCCAATTCTTCGTAATGGGGCACCGAATCTTTGGACAGGCTGACTTTTTCACCGCCGATGGCCTCGGAGAATTCCGCCGCCTCGGGAACGCCCGCCTCCCAAAGCCAATAAAGAGAGGTGTAGGCCGTATAGGAAACCGGCGGCATGGCCTCCGCCGCGCACACGCTCGTCCAAACGGCGCACAGGATGGCGGCCAGCGTCAAAAATCTTGCGATCGGGCCTTGTTTTTTCAAACGAAACATAATTCTTCCCCCTTGTTTTACTCCTGCCACGGCGGATAATTCATACCATTTTCATCATAGCATAGAGAAAGAACGCTGGCAAACGCGCATCGGCGGACTTCGACAAGCCAAAACGGCGCATGACGCTCCTCTTGTCCGCTCGTTGCGGACCAGCATCGTTGCGGCCTCCTCGGGATTGCTGATAAGGACAAAAAAATATGGAGTACGAAAATCGGAAAATCAGATTTTCTTACTCCAAAATGTTTTGTCATGGATTTTTCAATCCTCCGCTTTTTTATCCGCACGCATGCTGCCGGCGCCGATGATGAGGTCGAGGCATGTACGATTGGAGGATTTGTACCAGCGAAGATTGTCTACCGTCACTCTGCGCGTATAATATTTGAGCGGGCCGCCCTCTTCCCCTTCTCCGGGAAACCATCGGCTGCTCCCGGCGTGGATGACGTAAGGCTCTCCCTTATCGTCCCGCCCGAGGTACATCATGACGTGGCCGTCCGTGAACAGGAGGTCGCCGGGACGGAGCTTCCCGATGGCTGCGCGCTTTTCTTTCGCGTTCATTTTTTCGAGATCGACGACCTCCGGCATGGCGTACATCTGCTCCACAGCGTCCGCCGGAAGGTCGATGCCCATGCTCCGATAGACGTCCGCCGTGAACATCGAACAGTCCACGCTTTCCTCCAGTCCGCCCCAGCCGTAAAGGTCGCCCAAGAAGCGGAACGCCTGCCGTATCAGATTGTTTTCCGAGTACGGCAGCCATCCTTTGTTTACCGTGTCGTCCGCCGGGATACGCACCGTCGCTTCCCGGAGCGTCCGGTCGGCGCCGATCGGCACCGATACGAGCCACGTCCCGTCCGCTTGCGGCTTGGAACGAAGCAAAGGCAGCCGGCTTCCCATCTGGAACGTCAGGGATAACTTGTCGCTGACCGGGATTTCCTTCTTGTGGCCGGTGATCACGAGGAATTCTTTCGGGGCTGCGTATTTCATCCACTCCTTGCGGTCCGTGAATACCAGCGCGTTCCTGTCCATCCACCCGATGAAGTTCCGCATTTCCACGAAGCAGAATCTCTTGTCCCGGCTCTCCGCCAGCACGGCCACCGGCTCCGCCGGATCGACCGTCGTCCCCTGAAGGAGGTCGTAATGCGTATCGTAGTCGTCCTCATACCATCCGGCGCTTTCCGGCAAATGGCGGAGGCCTGCCCGGGTCGTCGTCAGGGCAAAACGCACGGCTTGACGCTCGGGCAGCGCGTTGAAGCCGCAGTTGTCGACTGCCTGCCCATAACGGGAACGGGGCAGCGGAACCCCGTTCTCGTACACTTTTTCCGGCTCGAAATACCAAAAGCAGCTCTTGGCGAACGCGATTTTCTTCCGCAGCTCGTCGAGGGACAGACTGTCGGGATAGTCGGCC
Organism: Selenomonadaceae bacterium; assembly: GCA_016286075.1. GTDB lineage: Bacteria > Bacillota > Negativicutes > Selenomonadales > Selenomonadaceae > RUG12372. Next base: position 17,052 of record JAEERZ010000016.1, on the reverse strand, counting down.
ATATCGATGAGGGCCGCGCTTTTTTTGCGCATCGTTTCCCGAATCTCTTCCCGCCTGCTTTCGTCCATTGCCTTTTCGCCGCCGGGATTTCGCCGCGTCCAGTATTCCGCCGAGCCGAATTTGCTCTTCATGGCGCCGGTTTCCTCGCCGCCCGCCAGATATTCCTCCAGCGTCAGCCCCTGCAGGAAAATCTTCCGCGCCGTCTCTTTCCCGACGTAGCGGATGTGCCATGATTCGTAGTCATAACCGGTGACGCCGGACTTTCCCGGAGGATAGCGGAGGATGAATCCGTGGTCGGCCAGTTTCCGGTGCATTTTCTGGTACGGGGTTTCCTGCGTCCCGTAATAGTCGGCGACGGACGCGCCGTTCACGACGACGGTGGCGTCGATGGCCAGCCCCGTGTGGTGCTCCGAATAGCCCGGAACGGCGACGAAATTTTTGACATACGCCTCGCCTTCCGTCTCCCGGAGCTCCTCGATGAGCTGCTGCTGGCGGGCGACGCTGCGGTACGCAGATTCCAGCTCGATCTGGATGCCGCTTTTCAAGAGGTCCTTGCGCAATTCCAGGAAATGGTCGTAGGTTTCCCGCTCGACCTGGAACTTCACGCCGAAGCAGTTCTTCACGGTCACTAAGGAAACGACGGATTCGTAATCGTCAGGCAGTTTATGCGTCTTGTTCACCAACAGCGGCGCTTCCGTCGCGGACGTCGCTGCGGATTGCGAGGCCGCCGCTGCCGCGCGGGGCGTCCATGCCGCGTCGCCGCCTGCCTGAAAGCCGATAGCGCCGACGAGCAGGGCAGCAGCCAGTATCTTTTTCATGGAATCATCTCCTGCAAAACGGAAATTTCACACGTAAATTATACCATTTTCCAAAACAGGGACAAAATCAATCTACGCTTACCTGTTGCGCCAGCGAAGGGAAAGTCCTCGACAAGCGCATGAATTGACTTATTCAGCGCTTCCTATATAATATTCGCGGAGCAAGTACACAATCTCGGAAGGTGACTGAATCTAATGAAGCAAAGGGACAAAACTCTGGATATCGCGAAAGGGCTCGGCATGCTCCTCGTGGTTTCCTATCATACGATTTACTGTTCTCCGAAGACGGAGATGTTTTTTGAGTACATTTGCGGCGTCTTGGGCTTTTTCACCTTCGCCGCGGGATACACCTACCGGCCGGGCCGCAGGACCTTCGGCGAGAGCGTGATGAGCCGCGTCAAAGGCGTCATGATTCCCTATTTCAAGATTTCCTTCGTGACGATCACGCTGCTCTGCCTCTATTGCCATCTGACCCGGGGCGTGGATTTGCGCTGGTGCTTCGACCAGTATGTATTCACCTATTTCCGGGGCGAACTGACGGAAATGATTTGGCCCGGTTATTATCGCGGCCACGATCTCGTCACCAATATCGTCAGTCCCGGCTGGTATCTGTGGATGCTCTTTTTCTCGAGTATCCTCTTTTACGCCGCAGCGGATTTCGCGCTGCAAAGCCGGGGACGGCTCGCGGCAATCGTCGTCGCGTTTTGCGCGGTTTCCTACGGGCTGATCGACCGGGGCGTCGCGCTGCCCTGGGGCATGCAGAGCGCTCCCGTGTACGCGGCGATGATGCTGCTCGGCGCCCATTGCGGACAACGCCGGCTGCTGGACTTCGACGCCATGAGCGGCGGGAAGAAGCTTGCGCTCGCGGCGCTGTCCTTCGCCGTCATCGTGATTTCCCTGCGGTACAATTTAGTGGTTTGGACGTTCCTCGGACAGTTCCGGGACCGCCTGACCTACGCCAACGGCGTTATCGCCTATATGCTGTTGGGACTCGCCGACACCTTCCTCTTGATGTGGCTGTCCCATGCCATTGAAAAGCTCGGCGGCGCGGCGGCCGACCGGCTCGTCTTTTTCGGCGCCGGAACCATCGTCACGCTTCTGATTCACGCGGCCATCGGCTTTTGGTGGTTCGAGCTTTTCTCGCTGCCCTGCAAGTTCGAGAAATGGGTGCGCGACTATACCCCAACGGAGTTCGTGATTACCGTCGCGATCTATATCCTGACGACGGCCTGCTGCTATGGGGTGCTGACGTTGCGCGAGCAACGCAAAAACCGACGCGACAAACGAGAGAGAATGTGATATAATAGCGTCGTTTTCATCAGACCAATGTCCGCGATAGGCGGACGCAGGAGGGATTCTATTCATGGAAAGTTTTATCCCGATGCTGAACAGCATCGACTCGATCGTCTGGGGGCCGCCGCTGATTGCGCTGCTGGTCGGCACCGGCATTTATCTGACCGTGCGCCTCGGATTGATCCAGGTGTTTCGGCTGCCGCTGGCGCTCTCGCTGATTTTCGGCGCGAAGAACCGCGGCGAGGGCGACGTCAGCAGCTTCAAGTCGCTTTGCGTGGCGCTGTCCGCTACGGTCGGCACCGGCAATATCGTCGGCGTCGCCACGGCGGTGAAGGTCGGCGGGCCGGGCGCGCTCTTCTGGATGTGGATGGCGGCGTTCTTCGGCATGGCGACGAAGTACGCCGAGGGACTCCTGGCGATCAAGTATCGCTCGAAGGACGAGAACGGCGAGGTCGCCGGCGGCCCGATGTATTACATCCTGAACGGTATGGGCGAGGCGTGGAGGCCTCTCGCTACCTTCTTTGCCGCCGCCTGTATCCTCGTCGCGTATTTCGGTATCGGTACGTTCCCGCAGGTCAACGCCATCGTCGATTCCGTGCATCTGACCTTCGGCATATCGAAGTTCGTGACGGACGCCGTGCTGACCGTACTGGTCGCCGCCGTCACTCTGGGCGGACTCAAGAGCATCGCGAACGTCGCCGATAAAGTCGTGCCGTTCATGTCCGCCGTCTACGTCGTGCTCGGCGTCGGCATGATTATCGCGCATCTCGGCGATATTCCCGCCGCCGTCAGCATGATCCTGTCCGACGCTTTCACGGGCCACGCCGCGGTGGGCGGCTTTGCCGGCTCGACGATGATGATGGCGATGCAGAGCGGTATCGCCCGCGGCGTGTTCTCCAACGAGTCCGGTCTCGGCTCCGCGCCGATCGCCGCCGCCGCCGCGAAGACGAAATGGCCGGCGGAGCAGGGCCTGATCTCGATGACGGGCACCTTCATCGACACGATCATCATCTGCACGATGACGGGGCTCGCGCTGATTTTCACCGGCGTCTGGTGCGGCGACGCGGCGGGCGCGCAGATGACTTCCAACGCTTTCGCGGCGTCCTTCGGTCCTTCGGGCGCCGTGGTTTTGACGATTTCGCTGGTGCTCTTCGCGTTCACGACGATCCTCGGCTGGAATTATTACGGCGAGCGCGCGGCGATTTACCTGTTCGGCACGAAAGGACTGATGCCGTACCGTGTGATCTTCATCGTGCTGATCGCGTCCGGCGCGTTCCTGAAGCTCGAAGCGATCTGGATTCTCGCCGATATCGTGAACGGCCTGATGGCGATCCCGAACTTGATCGCGCTGATCATGCTTTCGTCGGTCATCGTTTCAGAAACGAAGCTTTATATGGAGCACAGGAAAACCCACGGCGAGGATTAACTAAGGACATAAAAAAGAGAGCCTTGTGGCTCTCTTTTTTTGTTGCCTCTATCCGAGCTTTTGGACCATGCGCTTGGCGATCAGGATCGCCTGTTCTCGGGTGGCCTGGGCATAGCCCGTCGCTTCTTCGGCGTCGGTCACCGCCCGGGGCGCGAATTTGTTGCCGCCGACGCCGTCGATGACGCCTTTCGCTTTCATGAAATAAACGCTGTCCTTAGCCCAGCCGGAAATGTTCTTGTCGTCGGCGAAAGGCGCGGGCGTCTCGTACATCCCCCGGAACGTCCCGACAAAGTTCCCGTCGGTTTCCAGCGTCCACCCGTCGATGGCGATCTTCTTGTAAAGGCGGGTCAGCATCGTCGCAGCCTGCTCGCGGTTCAGCAATTCTTCCGGTGAAAAGCTGGTCGGGCTCGTGCCGTTTGTCACGTCGATATTGTAGGCTTTCAATACCTCGACGTCCGTGGTGTCGGTGAAGGGATTCGGCGCGTAAGGCTCGGCCTTCAGGTCGGTCAGCGCCTCGTAGCACTTGACGCTGACGGCGGCAAACTCCGCGCGGGTAATCGGAGCGGTCAGGTCCGCGCCTTTCAGGCTATTGGGAATCAGGCCGAGCGCTGCGGCTTCCTCCAGCTCGCTCTGCGCCCATTCGGACGCGGTGAAGGCGGTCTCCGCGCCCGCACTTTCCGGCTTTTCCTTTTCCGCGCCCTCGGAAGAATTGGAGGCGTCGGGCATCACAGGCGGAGCGTCGACCTCCGGCGCGGGTATTTCCTTAGCGTCAGGGGCGTTGGATGATTCAGACGGCGCGGGCGTGTCGTCGGCCTCCGGCGCGGGCATTTCCTTCTGCGTGCCGTTCAGGCCGATGGAGGTTTCCTGCGACCACGGGGAGAAGATGCGCTGCTTCTCGTCGCCGTCCCCCCAGTATTCAAGCACAAGACGGCAGCGAACGGTCAGCGTGTGGTTCGTCAGGTCGTAATGATAGTTGACCCCGCCGTCGCTCATGGTAAACCGGGTGACGATCGGCGCCAGGAAGCCCTCCTTCCCTTTTTCCAGATAGGTCAGCCAGCTCAATTCCATATTGTCGCGGGTCTTGCCCGGATTGTTGTTCAGTCCTTCGTTGACGTGGAACGCTAAATTGTGCGGGATATCCAGTCCCGGCCAATCCGCTTCGTCCCACTCGTCGCTGTATTGCCAAGGCCCGTCGTCGATGCTGGCGTCGGTCTGGAGATACAGGTGGTAATCCTCGACGCCGAAGCGGGCGGCGAAGCCGTCGCGCCCGTTGTGCGCATCACCCCAGCGATTGTAGGCGTCGGCCAGCGCCAATACGTCCTTCGGCACGACGTACCACATGGTGATGGAGTCGCCGTCGTCTTTCTTTCCGCTGTATTGCAGGAACGGCGCTTGCGGCGCGGTGATTTCCCCGGACGGGAAAAACTCCCCGACGATTTTCGGCGCCGCCATGACCCGAAGCGGCAGCAGCAAAAGCGTCAGCAGGAACGCCGCGAATACGGCGGCGGATTGTCTTTTCATATCGGTTCCCCCTTACAGGAAATAATCACGTCAACGATTTCTTGAGGCCCTCGAAGCCTTCACGCCTGTAAATTTCCTTATAATATCGAAGTTCCTCCTGTATGATGCCGTCGATGGCCCTCATGCCGAGGAGTTCCACCGGGGCCTTGTCGTCGGTCAACGGCTCGCCGCCCCGCGCGGGAGACTGCCACCGCGCCGCCACATGACGCATCAGCGAGGAAAGCACTACGTCCGGCAGGGCGGCCGCCTTCGGAAGCAGCGCATCCAGCGTCGCCTCATCCCTCGCGGCGAACAGCGCCAAATTCGTGTCCCCCGCCACCGGGACGACGCGGATTGCCGGGAACACGGCGGCGATGGTATCGATCAGCCGCTCGTTGATATTGCCCTTGCCGCTGGCGCGCATATTGAAATTCACCGACACGACGCCGCCGGGGGCAAGGTGGTCCTCCACCATGCGGAAAAACTCCACGGAGCTCATCTGGAAGGGAATCGTGATATCCCGGAACGCGTCCACCATGATCACGTCATAGCGGTTTTCGTCCGCCTGCAGGAACGCCCGCCCGTCGTAGGCGACGACGGGGATTTCCTCGGGCAGCTCGAAATACGTCCGGGAAAGCGCGATGATTTTCTCGTCGATCTCGACCCCCGTGATCCGCGACGCCGGGAAATAGCGGCGGCACTGCTCGGCGAAAGTGCCCGTGCCCATGCCGAGGACCAGCACGTCGCCGCCCCCCGTCAGCGTCGGGGCCGCCAGCGCGTAGTCGAAATACATGCCCGTCAGCGAGCCGTCCTTGATTCGCTTCGACTGGACGCCGAACATCACGTTCGTCGAGAAAATCGTCATCCGCTCGTCGTCCTTGACTTGCAGATAGTTATAGACGGATTCACCCTCGTAGGCCAGCGCCGTTTCCCAAAAGGCGGGGCTGCTGCTCGCACCGAAAACCGCGAAGAGCAGGAAAGCTATGAGGGACGTCACGCAAAGGCGTTTCCCCGTGCCCGCGCAAAAGAAATAACCGATCCCCAGCAGCAGCAGGACGCCCGCGAAAACGAGAAACGTCGCCGCCGTGCCCGCCGCGGGGATGGTCACGAAGGTCGGAAGGAACGTGCCGATGATGCTGCCCGCCGTGTTGAACGCGCCGATATTTCCGACGACGCGCCCGCTCTCGTCGAGGCTTTCCGTCGCGTACTTGACGAGGGACGGCGTGACCGTGCCGAGCAGCAGCAGCGGGAAGACGAAGATCGCGGCGCAGGAGATAAACGCCGCCGTCACAAGGAGGTTCGTCTCGATGGCGACAATCAGGAGGCCGGAGACGACGGCAATCACATATTTTCCCAGCACGGGAATCGCTGCGATCCAAAGGGCGGCGACCATCAGCCGCCGATACAGCCGCGCCGGATCGGGGTCGCGGTCGGCAAGACGGCCGCCCCATACGTTGCCGAGGGCCAGGGCGATCATGATGACCCCGATGATGATGGTCCAGACGATCTGCGACGCGCTGAAGTAAGGGGCCAGGAGGCGGCTCGCGCCGATTTCCACGGCCATGACGGACATGCCAGAGAAAAACGCTGTCGCGTATAAATATGTCTTGCTTTGCAAGGGAAATTTCCGTCTTTCATGGACGGAAAGTGCGCTCATGGTTTTCACTTCCTTTGTCGTGCTTTTTATTCGACAGATTCAGGTTCTTTTCCTTCCTAAAAATATATAGCGGGAGATTAAATGGGATTTTCTTTTGCGAAAGGTTTTTATATCGGATTATACGACTATTCATCATGGTTTTATGATTTGGCGGGGCTTCGCCCCTCCAATCCTCCCCACAAAGGGGACTACGTCCCCTTTTGAAACCCCTGAAAGGCCCTGCGGGGCCGGAGATTCCGCGGTCAAAGGAAAGAATAATTTTATGCTTTGTTCATCCCGCGTTTACGGTTGGAGTAGCTTAAACTTTAGCCCATGTTACATAATTTGGATTACGTTTGCGTTGCGAAAACCCAATCCGCAAAAATGGGCTAAACTTTAAGTCGTCAAGAGGCTGAATCGCGGGATGAACGGTCCGATAAGCTGTTCCGAGCTTTCACCGCGGAATCTTGGGCCCGCAGGCCCTTTGGGGAGTCACGAGGGATCTCCCTCGTGTGGGAGGGGATGCAAAGGGGAGGGCGACGTCCTCCCCTTTGATCGTTCCATGATGATGAACTATTGTAATCGTATAAGCCAATATCAAAACCTTTCGCTGAAGAAAAAATAAAAAACCGAAAAAATGTTTCACGTGAAACATTTGGAAACGATTTCCGAATTTGCGTTTTAAAATATAAAGAAAGCAAAAATATAAGAAGCAGCACGAAATGAAAAACGGAACGGCGATTTTGCCGTTCCGTTTTTCCTGTCTATTTGATTTCTGAGTTGCTGTAAACGCCGGGCTTCAAAAGTCCCGAAAGCGTCTGGGCTGTGTAGGTCAGCTCTTCGCCGCCGAGGGCGAGGGCCATATCCAGTTCCTGCGCGATGTAGGCGAGGAATTTTTCCGCCGCCTGGGCTCGAATCTCGTCTTCCGGCAGATGAAACGCCCACTCGACGCCGACGCCGCCGTTCTGGTTGTCGCCGGACATCTCCCATGTTTTGTCGAAGGTGGTGTAGAAGGAATTTTCGTCGAGCTTTTCCCAGCCCTTTGACGCCTCGGCGAATTTCAGGCAGGAGTCGGTGTATTCTTTGATTGTCATGGCATAGCCTCCTCATGGTTTTGTGAATCTTTCCGTCCGCTTTTCATATTATAACGCCGTTGTTCATATTTTTCCGTAGGAAAAATAATCCAATTTTAGCGTTTCGACGAAGCGAATGCTTCGTCATAACGCAGTTGTTCAAATTTTGTCGATAGAAAAAATCTTTATAAGCAGCGTTTTGAGAAGGCCGCGATTCATGCGGCGTGGGGGCGGAAAGAATTTGAACGCCGCCTGCGGTGCAAAATCATTGTGAATCTTTCGCAAAAAGCTTTATATTTTCCGCTAAAAATGGTATTATAAACATTAGAATGTTTTAATGGCGAAAAGAATGCCGGAGGTTTCACGATGATCGACATGAAGGACGTTTCCAAAGTCTATGAGAACGGAGCGATGGCGCTCGACCATGTGAACGTGCACATCGACAAAGGCGAATTCGTATTTATTGTCGGGGCCAGCGGCGCTGGAAAATCTACGTTCATCCGCATGCTGTTTCGCGAGGTGCTGCCTTCCGAGGGCTCGTTGGTCGTGAACGGACAGGACGTGGTTCACATGGATCACAGTGACGTGCCGTTCCTTAGGCGCGGGCTGGGAGTCATTTTTCAGGATTACCGGCTGCTGCCGGACAAGACGGTGACGGAAAACGTGGCGTTCGCGATGCAGGTCATCGAAGCGCCGCGCAGGAAGATTCAGCACAGCGTAAACGCGGTGCTGGACATCGTCGGGCTTCGCGACAAATACAAATGCTTCCCGTCCCAGCTTTCGGGCGGCGAGCAGCAACGCGTAGCGATTGCCCGGGCCATCGTCAATCATCCGGCGCTGGTGATTGCGGACGAGCCCACGGGGAATCTGGATCCCGAGACGTCTTGGGATATCATGGATATTTTCAAGCGCATCAACGCGGACGGTACGACGATCGTGATGGCGACCCATGACAAGGATATCGTGGACGCCATGAAGCGGCGGGTAATCGCCATAGAGGACGGTCATATCGTGCGCGACGAGGCGCAGGGGGCATACGGTTATGAAAATTAGTACGAGCGAATATATTGTCCGGGAGACGATGATTTCGCTGAAGCGGAACAGCTGGATGTCGTTTGCTTCCATCGGCACGGTGGCGGTTTCGCTTTTCGTATTTGGCATGTTCTTGATTCTCGTGATGAATATGAACCGCATGGTGGCGTCTTTGGAGTCGCAGGTGGAGATCAGCGTCTACGTCAAGGACGAGGTCAGCGACAGCGGCATTCATGCGCTGGAAGAGCGGATTACCCAGATGCAGGGCGTGGAGTCGGTGAAGTATGTCGACCGCGAAACCGCTATGGTGCGTTTTCGCGAGCGTCTGGGCGATCAGCAGTTCTTGCTGGATTCCCTCGGCGAATCGAACCCGCTGCCCAATTCCTTTGAAGTGCGCGTGATTCGTCCCGATATGGTGCGGACGGCGGCGGAGGCCATTGCGGAGATGCCGGGGGTGGAGACGGCGAAATACGGGCAGGACGTGGTGGAGCATTTGTTTGACATCACGCGTCTCGTGCGGCTGTTCGGCCTTGCGCTGATGTTCGTGCTGGCGCTGGCGACGCTCTTCATCATTTCGAATACGATCCGGCTGACGGTCTTTGCCCGGCGCAAGGAGGTCGCCATCATGAAATATGTGGGGGCGACGGATTGGTTTATCCGTTGGCCGTTCCTGTTGGAGGGAATCGTGCTCGGGTGTCTGGGCGGTATCGTGGCGGCGCTTATCCTTCGGGGCGCGTACCGTATGATTGCCGCGAAGATTTACGACACGCTGGCGTTTTTCCCGTTGATTCCCGAGAATCCGTTCCTGCATTATGTGACCGCGGCGATTCTCATCTGCGGCATGATTGTCGGGGCGCTGGGAAGTACGATTTCACTGAAGAAATTCCTGAAGGCGTAAGGAGGCGCGTCTATGAAAGGTTGGAAGGCGCGGGCTGTCGCCGTGTTCCTCGCCTTGCTGGTTTGCATAGCGCCTGCGTCTTTCGCTCTGGCGGACGACGCGGAGACGCAGGAATTGGAGTCCCAGCTGGAAGATCTCCAGCGGCAGGCGGAGAAGCAGCAAGAGGAAACGGACAGGCTCGACGCGCGCATCGGCACGATTTCGGAGCAGCTGCGGGAGCTGTCGGAGAATGTGAAGGAAGCCGAAGCGGAGTACAATCAGATTGCGGGGGAACTCGCGGCGACGGAGAAGCGCATCGAGGAAAACGCGGAGCTCTTGGAAGCGACGGAAAAGGAACTGTCGGAAAAGACGGCCCAGCTTCGCGGGCGTATCCGCAACGTCTATATGCACGGGCAGGTCAGCTATATCGACGTACTGTTCGGCGCCAAGGATTTCTCGGATTTCCTGACCCGCATGGATCTTTTCAAAAGGGTAATCAACAGCGATTACGCGCTGGTGAAGAGGGTCCATGAGGCGAAGCGCATCGTGGAAGCGACGCGGGCCGAGCTGGAAAAACAGCGGGCCTACGAGGCGCGGCTGGTAAAGGAAGCGGAAGAGAAGCATTTGGAGCTTTTGGAAAGGCGGCAGGACAAGAACGCGCTCCTGGAGAAGGTGGAGACGGATCGGGAGGTTTCGCAGCAGGCTTACGAAGAATTGATTGCCGCATCGGCGGAAGTCGAGCGGCTGATTCAGGCCAGCCGTTATCGTTACCAGTATCCGAGCAGCGGCGGTTCCGGTTCCATGATTTGGCCTCTGTACGGGGAGATTACGTCGGAGTATGGCTGGCGTACGCACCCGATTTACGGCGACAGCCGCTATCACAGCGGCATGGACATCGGCGGCGATTACGGCCTTCCGATTGTCGCTGCGGCGGCGGGCATCGTGACTTACTCCGGATGGATTTCCGGCTACGGTTATGCGGTCATCATCGACCACGGCGGCGGCATCTCGACGCTGTACGGACATAACGAGTCGCTGGCGGTAGGCGAAGGACAGACCGTCTCGCAGGGACAGGTCATCGCCTATTGCGGATCGACGGGCAATTCCACCGGCCCCCATTGTCACTTCGAAGTGCGCGAGAACGGCGAGCCGGTGGATCCGATGGGGTATTTGTAAAGATAGGAGTGAGGAGTTAGGAGTGAGGAGTTGGAAAGCGCAATAACTCCACACTCCTCACTCCTAACTCCTCACTGATTCGGAGGCTTGGGTTTTGATAGGACGTATTTTTAAATGGATTTTCGGCGCGGCGTTGTCCGTCGTGACGGCGCTGGTCATCCTCGCGGTGGGGCTCGTGTATCTTTTGGGGCTCGACGAGGCGAAGGTGACGCAGCTCGCCCGTTTTTTCGCGACGATGCGGTTTATCGAGACGGAATACGTGGATGACGTGGAGCCGTCGAAACTGATAGACGGCGCCATTTCCGGCATGGTGCGCTCGCTGGGGGATCCGCATTCGGCGTATCTCGATCCGGCGACGTATAAGAAGCTGAAGGAACACTCGGAGGGAACCTTCGGCGGCATCGGCGTCGTGATGGGGTTTGACGACGCTGAAGTGAAGGTCATCTCCGTCATGGAGGGAACGCCGGGCGCGGCAGCGGGACTGAAGGCGGGCGACCGCATCTTGCGCGTGGACGGCGAAGAAACGAAAGAGATGGAGCCGGAACTGGTGGCGGCCTCCATTCGCGGCGAGGCGGGTTCCAAAGTGGTGCTGACCATCGCAAGGGCGGGCGAGGCGAACCGCGACTACTCGATCACCCGCGACCATATCCGGGTGAAAACGGTGGCAGGGCGGATGCTGGAAGAGCCGGGCGTCGGCTATATCCGCATCGTGCAGTTCAGCGAAAATACCGGCAAGGAATTCAAGGACGTTCTGACTTCATTGCAGGAAGGCGGCGCGAAAGGGCTGATTATCGATCTTCGCGCGAATCCGGGCGGCCTTTTGACTTCCTGCGTGGAAATCGCCAAGGAGATAGTGCCCGCCGGGCTTATCGTCTCGGTGGTGGAGCGCGACGGCACGCGGGAAGAATATTTTTCCGAGCGGAAGTCGGGCTTCATGCCGATGGTGGTGCTGATCGACGGGAACAGCGCCAGCGCGTCGGAGATTCTTGCGGGGGCGCTCCATGACACGGGGGCGGCGGAGCTGGTCGGCAAGACGTCTTACGGCAAAGGTTCGGTGCAGGTCATCATGCCGATTCCCGGGCAGGCGGACGCAGTGAAGCTGACCATCGCCCGGTATTACACGCCCAGCGGAGCGAGCATCCAGGGAAAAGGCATCCGGCCTGACGTCGAAGCGGAGCTGCCGGAGGGAGCTACGGAAGATACGCAGCTTTCGGCGGCCATTAGGCGGATGAGAGCGATGCTCCAAAGGAAATAACGAGAGAAATAAAAAAATATTCATGAACTCTTTTAATTTGAAAAAAATCTGCTATAATATACCTATGGGGGTATACAGGAACCCGTGAACAAGTCCTATCGACTTATCAGTGATTCCTGAATCGGCAAGAGATTTCCTGCGGCAGTGTCGTTTGGGCGGCGTATTGACAGGAACCGGCCGGGAATCCTCAAGAGGTGGTATCCGAGGGATCGCTTTCGGATGTATGAGCAATGTTATGGCAGGAGGGAATGGATATGCCAGGAGTCGCCATGGGACGCCGCGAGAGAAAAAAGCTGCAGTCGAAGCAGACGATTATGGCAGCCGCCGTGAAGAAATTCATGGTGAAAGGCGTGCGCGAGACGTCCATCGCCGATATCATGAGTGAAGCTGAGCTCGGAATCGGCACGTTCTACAATTATTTTGAGTCAAAGGAATCGCTTTTGCTGTGCCTGCTGGACCAGATTGTCGAGGAGACGAAAAAGCTGGCGGCGCAGCGCATGGAGGAAAAAGTTCCCGCGCCGCAGGCGCTGGAAGAAATCGTGATGCTCACGGCGGAAAAGTTGGACGAGAATCGTTTTGTTTTGCCGCTGTTCCTGAGCGCGTCGGATCGCTCGGCGATGCCGCGTCCGAAGCACGATTTGGGGCCGAAGCTTGCTCCCGCGTTCCGGTCGGTATTTTCCGACGTGGTGCAGTACGGGCAGACGCGCAGGGAGTTCCGCAGGGATATTCCGGCGCAGGTGGTCACGGAATTGTTTCATTCGATTTTCCAGGCGGCTTCGTTCAGTTCGTTGGACTTCCCGTTCGCGGAAAATGTGCGGATGAAGATTGAGCTTCTCCTTTCCGGGCTGAAACTGAAGAAATAAGAGAAAGCGAAAGAAGCGGGGATAAAGCGCTTGATGAAATTCATCGAAAGGGCTTTATAACCGCTTCTTTTTTACGAGAGCACTTAGCACGCGCGAGCATGAGCGCAGCGTGTGCTTAGTGCGACGGATACCTGCCCGCTTAATGAAGCCGAGCCGGAGGCGAAGGCTGATTTTAGCGGGCACGGTATTTGTGGTATAATAGAATCCATAATTTGTTGTCATTTTTTAGTAGAGAGGAACAGAGCTGAATGATCAGCGTCACGAAGCTTTTGCTTGCAAAAGAATATCAGGGGGACGAACTGCGCTACCAGAAGGGCGCGGCGGAGATGCGGCACGGCACGTCGGAAGGGCACGGCCCGGTGGTGGCGTGGAACATGACGCGTACCTGCAACTTGCACTGCCGTCACTGCTATATGGACGCGGACGCGCATGCCCACGAGGGCGAACTGACGACGGCGGAGGCGAAGAAGTTCATCGACGATCTGGCGGCGTTCCATGTGCCCGCGCTGTTGCTTTCGGGCGGCGAGCCTTTGACCCGGGAGGATTTCTTCGAGCTGGCGGAATACGCTTCGGCGCGGGGCGTCCGGCCGACGCTTTCGACGAACGGAACGCTGATTACCGAAGAATCGGCGAAAAAGATCAAAGCGGCGGGCGTCGCTTACGTCGGCGTTTCGCTGGACGGGCCGGAACACGTCAACGACGCGTTTCGCGGCAAGCAGGGCGCCTACGGCGCAGCGATGCGGGGCATCCAAAACTGCGTGGCGGCCGGACAGCGCGTCGGCCTCCGCTTTACGATCAACAAGGCGAACGTCGATCATCTCGACGAGATTTTTGATTTCATCGAGCGCGAGCATATCGACCGCGCCTGCTTTTATCATCTTGTCTACGCGGGCCGCGGCGAGGCGATGGCGGATGATGACGTGACGCCGGACGAATCCCGGCGCGCGATGGACACGATCATTCGCCGCACGAGAGACTATGAGGCGCGCGGCCTCGAAAAAGAGATCCTGACCGTGGACAACCACTGCGACGGCGTGTATCTGTATCTGACCGCGAAACGGGAAGGCGACGAAGCGCTGGCGGAGAGGATTTGGAATCTGATTTCAATGAATGGCGGCAACCGTTCCGGCATCGCTTTCGGCGAGGTGGACCCCGAGGGGAATGTTCACCCCGACCAGTTCACGCAGTATTACACATTCGGAAACGTGAAGGAGCGCTCCTTCGGGGATATTTGGCGGGACGAGTCGAATCCCGTGTTGGCGGGACTGAAAGACAGAAAACCGCGGCTCAAAGGACGCTGCTCGAAATGTAAATTTCTTTCCGTCTGCAACGGAAATTTCCGCACCCGGGCGGAGGCGCGGACCGGCGACTACTGGGCGTCGGACCCCGCCTGCTACCTGACGGACGAGGAGATCGGGCTATGATCGTTTCATGGAACACGACGAACGCCTGTAATATGTATTGCGCGCACTGTTACCGAGACGCGGGATGCAAGGCGGAGGACGAGCTTTCCACCGAAGAGGCGAAGAAAATGCTCGGCGAGATTGCCCGCGCCGGGTTCAAGATCATGATTTTTTCCGGCGGCGAGCCGTTGATGCGCCCGGATATTTTGGAGCTGGTGCGTCATGCGGCCTCCGTTGGACTGCGCCCTGTGTTCGGTACGAACGGTACGCTGATTACCGAGGAAAAGGCCCGCGAACTGAAAGCGGCGGGCGCGATGGGAATGGGGATTTCCCTCGACTCCCTCGACGCGGAAAAGCACGACGCGTTTCGCTCGTTCACCGGCGCATGGGAGGGTGCGGTGCGCGGCATGGATAATTGCCGGAAGGCGGGGCTGCCGTTTCAGATCCACACGACGGTCATGGACTGGAACGAGCCGGAGCTGGAAGCGATGACCGACTTCGCGGTGGAAAGAGGCGCAATCGCCCACCATTTCTTTTTCCTCGTGCCTACGGGTCGTGCTGTCAGCATTGAAAATAAATCCCTCGACGCGAAGGCGTATGAAGCGGTATTGACGCGGATCATGGAAAAGCAGAAAACGGTGGATATCGAATTGAAGCCGACCTGCGCGCCGCAATTTTTGCGAATCGCGAAGGAAATGGGCGTTGAGACGAGGTTTCGGCGCGGCTGTCTCGCGGGGCTCGCGTACTGTATCATCGGCCCTCGGGGAAAAGTGCAGCCCTGCGCCTATCTCGATATCGAGGCGGGGGACGTGCGGAAGACGCCGTTCGATATTATATGGAAGGAAAGCGAAGTGTTCCGCCGCCTTCGGACACTCGATTACAAGGGCGGCTGCGGTATCTGCAAATATAAGGGCATCTGCGGCGGCTGCCGTGCGAGGGCGGCGTATTACGCGCAGGGCGACTATATGGCCGAGGAGCCGTGGTGCCTTTATAAAGGAAGGGAATTAAAGCAAGTATGAGCGATAAAATCAAGCTGATTTTTTGCGATATGGACGGCACTCTGCTGGACGGGAACAGCGATCTGCCGCCGGATTTCGACGAGGTAATCGGCGAGGTGCTCCGGCGCGGCGCGATTTTTGCCCCGGCCAGCGGGCGACAGTATTCGGCGCTGGTGCTGCAAATGGAGAAATACGCCGACGACTTCATTTTCATTTCGGAAAACGGAACCTTCGCCGCGCGGCACGATCAGGAACTTTTTTCCAGCGAGATGAAAAAAACGGACGTACTGCATATATTAAAGGAAGGAAACCGAATTCCCGGCGCGTATCCGGTGCTCTGCGGCAAGCGGATCGCTTACGTTGGAGAGGAATTTCGTCCGTATCTTCGTGAGATGAAAAAATACTTCACGCAGAATAAGATCGTTCCCGATCTGGAAGCGACGGCGGAGGAGGAACCGCTGATCAAGATCGCCTATTGCGACGCGGAACAGGGAGACGCCGAGCATACGATCTATCCGGGCCTGAAAAAACTGGACGGCCCGGTGCACGTGGCGTTGTCCAGCAATTACTGGGTCGATATCATGAATCCCGGAATGAACAAGGGATTCGCGGTGCAAAAGCTGCAAGAGCTGCTGGGCGTTCCGCCGGAAAACTGCGCGGCTTTCGGCGACTACCTGAACGACCTTGAGATGCTCCGAGCCGTCAAATACAGCTATGCGATGGAAAACGCCCATCCGGCGCTTTTCGAGGCGGCGGCATATCGCGCTCCGGCCAACACGGCTTACGGAGTGATGCAGAAGCTGCGGGAACTCTTGGACGAGGGAAGGATATAGGAGGCTTTTGGCATGAAGATCGACTACCACATGCATTTTGAGCGCGGCTCGTATGATTTCGACTGGGTGCAGGGATTTTTTGACGCGGCGGAGCGGCGCGGATTGGACGAGATCGGAATCTCCGAGCACAGCCACGGCTTCACCGATTTCGAGCATTTCTATTACGACGACCTGATTCTCGACGACTCTTTTATTGGAAGCTTTCAGAAAAAATGGCTGAAGAAGAATAAGTTCAAATGCCCGCTGGACGATTATTTTACGTTCATGGACGAGCTGAAAAAACGGGGCAAGCCCGTCAAGACCGGCATCGAGGTCTGCAATTTCGTCGACCAGAAGGCCGTGGGGGAAATCCTTGACCGCTATCCCTTCGACTATCGGATCGGTTCCGTTCATTTCCTCAAGGGCTGGGCCTACGATTCCTCCGAGATCAAGGCCGAATGGGACGAACGCCCGCTGCAAACGATTTACGAGCAGTACGCGGAGGAGGTCGAGCACCTTTGCGCGGGCGGTCATTACGACGCGCTGGGGCATCCGTTCAATATCCGTCTGTTCAAGTATCTGCCGGACTTTGACGTGACGCCGTATCTGGAGCGCGTCGCGAAGGCGATGAAGAAGGCCGACATGGTGGTGGACGTCAATACGGGTACGCGGTATCGTTATCCGATTGAAGAGATTTCGCCCTATCCGGCGTTCATGGAAATGGCGGCGGATTACGGTCTGCCGATTATCACGACTTCGGACGCCCACGAACCGGAGGACTGCGGCGCGTACATCGACGAGGCGATCGAATACGCAAAACGCTTCGGATATACGAAATCCATCCGTTTCAACCGTCGCGACCGTGCGGAGGTGCCGCTCGGCTGACAGAT
>JAEERZ010000015.1 GCA_016286075.1 Selenomonadaceae bacterium | reverse complement strand
GCGCCTCGGCGACGGCGAAACGTGGGTGACGTTCATTCCGGGGCTGCCCTCCGGCACGGTCTATAAATACGCGATCGACCCTCAATGGGGCGGGCCGCGCATCATGAAGGCCGATCCTTACGGATTCTATGCCGAGAAAAAGCCGCTGACGGCCTCTCGCACTTACGACTTTCCAAAATTTGAGTGGCATGACGCCGACTATCAGGCGGCGAAGAAAAAAGGCTCGTCCTACGAGAAGCCGATGCTGACTTACGAGGTGCACCTCGGCTCATGGCGCAGGCATCTCGACGGCGGCTATCTGACCTACCGGGAATTGGCCGACCAGCTCGTCTCCTATGCGAAAGACATGAATTACACGCATATCGAGTTGATGCCCCTTTGCGAGCATCCCTTCGACGGCTCATGGGGTTATCAGGCCACCGGTTACTACGCGGTGACGAGCCGCTACGGGGAACCGGCGGACTTCATGTATTTCGTGGACAAGGCGCACGAGGCGGGCATAGCGATTATCATGGACTGGGTGCCCGGTCATTTCTGCAAGGACGACCAAGGCTTGCGAATGTTCGACGGGAAAAACCTCTACGAGTCGGACAACGAGCAGCGCGCGGAAAACAAAGGCTGGGGCACTACGAATTTCGACTATGGACGCACAGAAGTGCAGAGCTTCCTGATTTCCAACGCGCTCTTCTGGATGGAGGTATACCATATCGACGGCCTGCGCATCGACGCGGTGGCGAATATGCTCTATCTGAATTACGGGCGCGAAGAAGGCGAATGGCTGCCGAACAAATACGGCGGCACCGGCAACCTTGAAGCGATGGAATTCCTGAAAAAGCTCAACGAGGCGGTGTTCCAGTACCTGCCCGACGCGCTGATGATCGCCGAGGAATCGACTTCGTGGCCGATGATCTCCAAGCCGATCTGGATGGGCGGCATGGGCTTCAACTATAAATGGAATATGGGCTGGATGAACGACGTCCTGAAATATATGAGCCTCGACCCGATTTATCGAAAATGGAACCAGGACAAGCTGACCTTCTCACTGATGTATGCGTTCTCGGAAAATTTCGTGCTGCCGCTGTCCCACGACGAGGTCGTGCACGGCAAGTGTTCGCTGATTGAGAAAATGCCCGGCGACTATTGGCAGAAATTCGCGGGGCTTCGGGGGTTCTTCGGTTACTGGATGGCGCACCCGGGAAAGAAGCTCCTGTTTATGGGCGGAGAGTTCGGGCACTTCATCGAGTGGAATTTCGACGACAGCCTCGACTGGCATCTCGTCGAGGGATACCCGAAGCATCAGGAAATGCAGAGATATTCCCGCGACCTGAATCGCTTCTACAAGGATCAGCCTGCGTTCTGGCAGGAGGACTTCGACTGGCGGGGATTCGAGTGGATTGACTGCAGCGACGTAGACCACAGTATTCTCGTGTTCGCGCGGCGTGCGAAAAACGGCAGGGACTTCATCGTCGTCGTTTCGAGCTTCACGCCGGAAGTGCATTATGACTACCGTATCGGCGTTCCCGAGCCGGGGACCTACCGGGAGGTATTCAACAGCGACGATACGCAGTATGGCGGCTCCGGCGTCTCGGCGGGAGGCGAGTTCCATTCGGTCGAGATCCCGTGGCACAATCGTCCGCAGTCTATCGCCATAGCGGTACCGCCGTTGGCGACGGTGTACTTGAAGCTGAAAACCTGAACATTCATTATCATAATTAATATTTATAAAACAACATGAAGGGGTGAAGAATCAAGAGTGAAGAGTGAAGAGTGAAGATATTACACGTTTTATCTCCGCTCTCCACTCTCCACTCTGAGCTCTCGCTCCCATAAGGAGGTTTTTTCTATGTTGAAGGTTCTCTATGTCGCGTCGGAGGCCGTGCCGTTTGTCAAGACGGGCGGGCTTGCGGACGTGGCGGGGTCGCTTCCGAAGGCGTTGAAGAAG
This sequence comes from Selenomonadaceae bacterium, assembly GCA_016286075.1. Classification (GTDB taxonomy): domain Bacteria; phylum Bacillota; class Negativicutes; order Selenomonadales; family Selenomonadaceae; genus RUG12372. Next base: position 17,698 of record JAEERZ010000015.1, on the reverse strand, counting down.
CAGGGCGTGGATGTCCGCGTCGTCATGCCGAAATACGGAAAGATTGACAGGAAATATCTGGACAAGATGGAGCATGTCTACGACGGTGAGCTGACCGTGTCGTGGCGGACGAAATTCCTCGGCATCGACAAGCTGGTCTTGGACGGCGTGACGTTTTATTTCATCGACAACCAGGAATATTTCTATCGCGACGGCTTCTACGGTTACGGAGACGACGCGGAGCGCTTCTCGTTTTTCTCCCGCGCTGTGCTGGAGATACCGCAGCATGAGGATTTTTGGCCCGACGTGATTCACGCCAACGATTGGCACGCGGCGTTGACCAACGTTTATCTGCGGCTCCACTTCATGGGCGACGAGCGTTATGGGAAAATCAAGACGGTCTTTACCATCCATAATCTCAAATATCAGGGCGTATTTCCGAAGGACGTCATGGAGGACGTTTTGGGTATCGACTGGCAGTATTTCAACAACGGCGATTTCGAGTATTACGACGCTGTGAATTTCATGAAGGCCGCCATCGTCTTCTCCGACAATGTGACGACGGTGAGCCGCACCTACGCGGATGAGATACAGTATGATTACTTCGGCGAGGGGCTGGACGGGCTGCTCAGGAGCCGCTCCGGCAGTCTCCACGGCATCGTGAACGGCCTTGATTTCGACCTGTACAACCCGGAAACGGATCCGTACCTGAAGGATCCGTTCACCAATTACAACGTGAAGGACGCCATGGAAAAGAAGATCGACAACAAGGCGGCGCTGCAGCGGATGCTCGATCTGCCGGTGGAACGCCAAACGCCGTTGGTCGCGATGGTGTCCCGGCTGGTGGCGCCGAAGGGGCTCGATCTCGTCATTCGCGTACTGGACGAGCTTTTGGAGCATGAGTCCATGCAGTTCGTACTCTTGGGCGTGGGCGACAAGGTTTATGAGGATTGGTTCAAGGAACTGGCCTGGCGTCACCCGACGAAGGTATCGACGAACATCTATTTCTCCGACGAGATGGCCCAGCGCATTTATGCGGCGTCGTCGATTTTCCTGATGCCGTCGGCATACGAGCCCTGCGGCATCGGGCAGCTGATCGCGATGCGCTACGGCTCCATCCCGGTGGTTCGCGCTACCGGCGGTCTCAGGGATACGGTCGTCCCGTACAATAAATCCACGCGGAGGGGCAACGGATTCCTGTTCGAGAATTACAACGCCCATGAAATGATGTCCACCATTAAAAAGGCGCTGACGCTGTTCCGCGATTTTGGCAGTTGGAAGCGGTTGATTCAGAACGCTATGCGGGAGGATTACAGTTGGGAGCATGCGGCGAGGGAATACAAGGCGCTTTACAAAAGGCTTGCCGGATAAACGATCAAGGATGTGAAGAAAGTTGGCTGCGGAACTCAAAATCAGGCATGATTCCCGGAATGCGGCGTTTCGCTTTCCCGTGGGAGCCGTGGAGGCGGGAGGACAGGTGCGCCTTGCGCTCTATGTGGAAGGGGCGTCGTCCGTCCGGGGGCAGGTGCGCGTTTGGCGCGACGGCGTAGGCGAGACGCTGATTCCGTTGGCGGAGTATGTCCGCGCGGAGGACGGCAGGAACGTGGAGGAGGCAGCGGGAGAACCGTTGCCTCCTTTTGACGGCGGGCGTTGGCTGGGCGCGATACTCGACCTGCCGGAGGAAGGCGGGCTTTTGTGGTACTATTTCATTCTTTTCGTGAATGAGAGCCGGGTCTGCTTTTACGGGAACGTCAGCGGCTTGGGCGGAGAGGGCGGCATTTCGGATATGCCTCCCGGCTCGTTTCAGATCACGGTCTACGATGTTGGCGCGACGACGCCGGCGTGGTTCCGCCGTGCGGTGATGTATCAAATTTTCCCCGACCGTTTTTATCGCGAACACATTATCGAGAAAGAGAAGCGCGGCGCGGTGATTCACGCTTCGTGGAAGGACGCACCTTGCTATTATAAGGATCCGGACACGAAAGAGATTATCGCTTACGACTTTTACGGCGGCAATATCGCCGGCGTGCGGGCGAAGCTTCCGTATCTGAAAGAGATGGGCGTTTCCGTCATCTATTTCAATCCCGTATTCGAGGCGGAAAGCAATCACCGTTACGATACCGGCGATTACAAAAAAATCGACCCGCTTTTGGGGACGAACGAGGAATTCGCGGACTTCTGCCGCGAGGCGAGAAAAGAAGGAATCCGCGTCATCCTCGACGGCGTTTTCAGCCACACGGGAGCGAACAGCCGTTATTTCAACAAGAAAGGCGCGTATGACTCCGTCGGCGCGTGGCAGTCACCGAATTCTCCCTATACGAAATGGTACGATTTTATCGAGTATCCGAATAAATATCACAGCTGGTGGGGCTTCGAGACGCTGCCGAACGTTGTGGAGACCGAGCCAAGCTATATGGAATTCATCATCACGGCGAAGGACAGCGTATTGCATCATTGGGCGGAAGCCGGCGTCTCCGGCTGGCGCCTCGACGTCATCGACGAGCTGCCGCCGAAGTTTTCCCAAGCGTTTTATCGCGAGCTGAAAAAGACCGACAAAGATATGGTGCTGATCGGCGAGGTATGGGAAGACGCGTCGAACAAGTCCAGTTACGGCGAGCAGCGCATGTACCTCGCGGGTCATGAGATCGACGGCGCCATGAATTATCCGTTCCGCACGATTGTTTTAGATTTCCTGCTGGGACGCACGAACGGGAAGGCGGTTTCCCGGCGCATTGAGAGCCTGCGGGAAAATTATCCGAAACACAATTTTTACGCCATGATGAACCTGTTGGGAAGTCATGACGTGGAGCGAATCACAACGCTGCTGGGCGAAGCGCCGGAGCCGGGCGAAAGCGAGGCGGAACGGGCGGGCTTCCGCCTTGACGCGGATCATTTGGCCTTGGCACGGGCACGGCTTGCCGTCGCTTTTGTTTGGCAGATGACATTCCCCGGCGTGCCGTCGATTTATTACGGCGACGAAATCGCCATGCAGGGATACCGCGATCCGTATAACCGCGCTCCTTACGATTGGGCGGGCGGCGACGCGGCCCTTCGGGAGAAAGCGAAGGAGGCCGTGCGGCTTCGGAACGAAAACGCCGCGCTTTCCACTGGCGGCTTTGTTCCGATTCTTGCCGAAGGCGACGTTTACGCATACGCCCGCGTCGTGCGCGGCGACGCCGACGCTTTCGGCGAAGGGGCGGAGGACGGCGTTTTCGTCGTCGCGCTGAATCGCGGGCAGGAGCCGGTGAAGATAGAATTGCCCGTCGGCGACTTCGCTACGGGAAAATTTGTTTCGGTTTATCAGACGGAGCCGTGGGAGGGTGCAAAGGAGAAAAACGCGGACGCGAAGAGAGCGGCGGACGCAGACGGCTCGGTAATCGCGCCCGACGGGAAAAAGATTCTCTCCATCAAGGGCGGACAGCTTCATGTGACGCTGCCGCCGATATCCGCTTCTGTATGGCAGGAGAAGAAACCGCCGCGCCGCTTTTCGCGTATGGCGGGCGTGTTGCTGCACCCGACCTCCTTCCCTTCGGAATGGGGCGTCGGCGACATCGGCGACGAGGCGGAAAGGTTCCTCGATTTTCTGCAAAAGGCGGGTCAGCGTGTATGGCAGATTCTGCCTCTCGGCCCCGTCGGGCCGGGTAATTCTCCCTATCAGCCGCCTTCGGCCTTCGCGGGAAATCCGTTGCTGCTCTCGCCGGAAAAAATAGCGCGGGACGGCTGGCTCACCGAGGACGATCTCGAATGGGGCAAGACCGCGCTCGGCTGCTCTCGTTCCTATTCGGGAGGGTCGCCCCAGTCTCACCCCTGTACTGCCAGCGCGGTCAACTACGTTCGCGCCTGGGCGGTCAAGGCGGGCGCCTTGCGTCGTGCGTGGCAGCGGTTCCAGAAAAAACCGCCGGCGGACTTTGCGGCGTTTTGCGAAAAAGAGGCGGCGTGGCTGGACGACTACGCTCTTTTCACGGCGGCGTCGGAAGAGAACGGCGGGAAAGCTTGGATGGATTGGGAGCCTTCCCTCCGCGACCGCGAGCCTGCGGCTCTCGAAGCGCTTCGTCAGCGGGCGGCGGACGCCGTCGCCTTCGTGAAATTCCAGCAATATCTTTTCGATCGGCAGTGGCAGTCGCTGCACAATCTTGCCGCTTCGAAGGGAATTCGCATTTTCGGGGATATGCCCCTTTATTTGGCCCAGAACAGCGCCGACGTCTGGGCGCATCGATCCCTGTTTGCGTTGGCAAAAGACGGGCGCGCCGAGAAAGTCGCGGGGGTGCCGCCCGATTATTTCAGCGAGGACGGGCAGCTCTGGGGCAATCCGCTTTATGATTGGGAAGCGATGCAGAAGGACGGTTTCGCTTGGTGGGCGAATCGCGTGGCGCGGCTGCTCTCCTTGGTGGACGTCGTGCGCATCGACCATTTCCGGGGGCTCGCCTCTTACTGGGAGGTCGATGCGAAGGAGACCACCGCGAAGAACGGGCAATGGAAAAAAGGCCCCGGCGTCTTGCTCCTCCATGCGCTCCGTCAACGGCTCGGGGACAATCTCCCCATCGTCGCCGAAGATCTCGGCGTTCAGTCCGAGGATGTGGAACGGCTGCTTGAGACGAGCGGGTTCCCGGGCATGAAGGTTATGGAGTTCGAGTGTCTCGGCAACGGCACGCCTCGTGCGGGCGTCGCCGCGCCGGAAAACTGCGTGATTTATACCGGCACCCACGACAACAATACGGCGGCGGGATGGTATCTCGACGATCTCGGCTACGAGGACCGCGCGAAAGTCGCCGCGTGGCTCGGCGTCATGCCGGAACTGGAAGGCGGCGCCGAAGAAACGGCGAAGAAAGTCGCCGAGAAATTGGTGGAAGCCGCTTACGCATCGGAAGCGCGGCTGGCCGTCGTTCCGGTGCAGGATATTCTCGCTCTGAACGGCAGGCATCGGATGAACCTACCCGGCACGCCGGAGGGAAATTGGAGCTGGCGCGTCAAGGCGGGCAAGCTGGACGAAAAAGCTGCCGAACGCTTGGCGGCGCTGGTGAAAAAGTACGGACGATAAGGAAATAAAGCCGTGTTCGTCAGTCCTTTGACAAAAAGAGGGCAAAAGTCGCTGTGCGAAAAACGCGCGGCGGCTTTTTTTTCTCTTTCTTTTGTGGTATCATAACATCACCTCAATTTTTAATAGGAAGAGAGCGGGACTTTTTCCCGTCGGGGAGTGATTGCTGTGGCGGAAGGGTTTACTTTCGTTGTGGAGAAGCCGTGTCCGATTTGCGGCGCGAACACGCGGGTGACGAAAACGCGCTCGCGGATTATCGCGGAGAAGAAGGACGTGGATTTTTGCACGCATTACAAGGGATTCAATCCGTACCTGTACGCGATTTGGGTCTGCGAGCATTGCGGCTATGCGGCGGACGAGAAGACGTTCATGACGCCGCTTCCGACGCGCCACAAAGAGAAGATCGAGAATTTTTTGCGGTCGAAGCGCGTGGGCTTTAAGTTCACGGAGACGCGAGGCGTGCCGGAGGCGGTGGCTTCGTACAAGCTGGCGATTTATTATGCGGAGATGATCGGCGCGTCGCTGGCGCACCGCGCGGGCATGTATCTGAAGCTGGCGTGGATCTATCGTATTGCCGGCGACGCGGAACACGAGAGGCCGCTGCTCAGGAAAGCGGCGGAGCTTTACGACCAGTCGGTGATGACGGAACGGTACCCGATCGGGACTATGACGGACACCATGGCGATTTTTCTCGTAGGCGCGATTTATTATGAGATTGGAGAAATCGAGACGGCGACGCAGTATATCAGCCGCCTGATCGGCGACCAGAATCTGCGCACGACGGATCCGCAGATTTATGAGCGCGCGCGTGCGCTTTGGACGGACGTGCGCGAAGCGGGCGGAGGAGAAGGAAAATGAAGCGGTATTGGATAGGGCTTGCGCTTTTTGTGTTTTGCGCGGTATTTTGCGCGGCGCAGCCCGCTTTTGCGAAAAAACAGGATGCGAGCAGGGGCCGGATTTTGTTTGTGCCCCATGACAACCGCCCGATTTCCGACGAGCAGACGGCGGACGTGATCCGCAAGATGGGCTGGGAAATAGAAGTCCCGCCGGACGATATTTTAGGAAGCCGCGGCGTGCTCGGGAATCCCGAAAAGGTTTGGGACTGGCTGGAGGACAATGCGAAGCACGCGGATATCGCGGTGCTTTCGTCAGATACGCTGCTGTACGGCAGCCTTGTGGGTTCGCGCAAGCACGATTACAAGGAATCGGAGATTCGAGAGCGGGTGGCTCGGTTCAGCTCTTTCAAAAAGCAGCACCCGAAGATGAAGCTTTATGTTTGGGGCTCTATCATGCGTACGCCGAGATCGGCGGAAGCGTCGGGCGGTGAAGAGCCGAGCTATTACGCGAGTTACGGCAGCGATATCTTCCGTTATACGGCTTTGACGGACAAGCAGGATACGGAAGGCTTGACGCGCCGCGAGAAAAAAGAATACGAGTTTTTGACGCGGCTGATCCCCGATAAGGCCATGAAGGACTGGATGGCCCGCCGCAACAAGAATTTTGCCGCGAGCCGCGCGATGATCGGGCTGGCCCGGTCGAAGACCTTTGATTATTTCGCGTTGGGGCGAGACGACAACGCGCCCTATTCCCAGACGCATATGGAGAGCCGCAAGCTGATGGAGGAGGGCAAGGACCTGCCGCCGACGAAGTTCCAAGCTCTGGCGGGAATCGACGAGTTCGCGCTTCTGATGTTGACGCGGGCGGTGAACGACTGGACGAAGTCGGTGCCCTTCGTCTATGTGAGATATAACTGGGGCCGCGGCGGCGAAACGGTACCGGCCTATTCCGACGAGAAGATCTCGGACAGCATCAAGGGTCATGTGCTGGCGGCGGGCGGCATGCTGGTCAATTCGCCGAAGAACGCGGATTTTACCCTCCTGGTGAACACGAATCCCAGCGGGCGCACCGGCGAGGCCAACGACCGCAAGAACGACGGAAAACCGCGGGAAGGCACGAAGTATTTTGCGGACTTGGTGCAGGAGAGCGTGGAGTCGGGCAAGGCGACCTGCGTAGCCGATATCGCGTACGCGAACGGCTCCGACAACGCGCTGATGGAGATGCTGAAGAGCCGCGATCTGCTCTATAAGCTCCGCGCGTATTCCGGATGGAACACGCCGACGAACAGCACGGGGTTTGTGCTGGGGCTCGGGATGCTGGCGGAGAAGATGACGCCGGACGCGATGGACGAGCTTTTGACGACGCGTTATATTGACGATTGGGCGTATCAGGCGAATATCCGCGGCATCGTGGCGCGTCAGCTCGGCTGGTTCCGCTCGTCGGGCGCGTATTCGAGCCTCGACGGGAAAAAGTCTGCGGCGGAGATGCGCGCGACGCAGTTCATGCGCCGATTCGTGGAGGAAAACCTGCCGCCGATAGAGGGCATGCAATTTTTGGAAGTGCATTTCCCTTGGAACCGGATGTTCGAGGCGAGCTATGCCATCGAGCCGCCCTTTGATTTGAAGGCGTACATGGAAGAACGGCGGGCGCAATAAAAATACCGATAAAAATATCCCCTGTTTCCGCTGATGCGGCGACAGGGGATTATTTTTTATCGGTATCGATATTACAGCGCGAGGATTTTTTCCCGCAGGGAGGCAAGGTCGTCCTGGGTCGGCACGTCCTTGACGCGGATCTTTTCGAGGCAGATTTCGCAGCCGGCGGCTTTGAGCTCGTCCTCGACGAGGCCGACGCTCTGGCCGCCCCAGCCGAAGGAGCCGAAGGCGAAGGCCTGTCGCCCTTTCGGAACGAAGCCCTTCAGGTAGCAGAGGAACGCCGCGACAGGCGGCATCATCTGGTTGTTGATGGTGGGCGACCCGACGGCGAGATATTTCGCGGTCAGCACCTCGGTAATGACGTCGGAGATGTGGTCGGCGCGCAGGTCAAAGTAAGCGACGGGGATGCCCTTCGCAGTGAACGCGTCAGTGATAGCGCGGGCCAGCCGCTCCGTCGAGCCCCACATGCTGTCGAAGACCACGACGGCTTTTTCCTCCAGTTCGCCTGCGCTCCATTTTTTGTAAGCGTCAAGGATTTCGGGAATGTGCGCGCGCCACGAGATTCCGTGTCCGGTCAGGATTGTTTCGATGGGCAGGCCGCCGAGAGCGGAGAGCGCGGTCTGCGCCTGCTTGCCGTAGAGCATCAAAATATTCGCGTAGTATTTCTTCGCTTCCTCCATGATAATATGAAGGTCGTTTTCGTCGTCGAAGCGGAGGTTCGACGCGAGATGCTGGCCGAAGGCGTCGTTGGAGAACAGAATCTTTTCCTCCGGGCAGTAGGTGACCATGCTGTCGGGCCAGTGGAGCATCGGCGTCGCGACGAAGGACAGGCTGCGGCTGCCGAGGGACAGCGTCTCGCCTGTTTTGACCGCCTGATACGGGAGCTCGCCGTAGCGGCCGGTCAGTCCTTTGAGGCCGTTCGGCGCGCTGGTGACGATTTTCGCGTTTGGGCAGCATTTCGCCATGATTGGCAGGCTGCCGGAGTGGTCCGGCTCCACATGGTTCGAGATGATATAGTCGATTTTCTTTGGGTCGACGACGGAAGAGACGCGCTCCAAAAGCTCTGTGACGAAGGGCGCTTTCACCGTGTCGATCAGCGTGATTTTCTCGTCGAGGATTAAATAGGCGTTGTACGAGGAGCCGCGGCGCGTCGAATAGCCGTGGAAGCTCCGCATCGACCAGTCGACGGCCCCGACCCAGTAAATTCCTTTTCTCATTTCAATTGCTTTCAGCATCGGTCATTGTCTCCTTTCGAGTCTCATTGATTTGCGCTTGCGTTTGCAAAAATTCGTCCGCCGCCTGTTTCGCGGCTTCAAAGCCCGTATTGACTCTGGCGGCGATCAGCTGCTTGCCGATGACGTCCTCGTGGAGACCGTCGTACCCCAGCCATTCCGGTAGATTGCCGTTCGCCGCATAGGGCGTGAAAGCCGCCGCCGTGTCGATATGCGGCTGTTGCCGCAGATAGTCGTTGAATGCGGCGAAGCGTGCCTGCCATTCGTCGTTGATCGCCTCTCCGAAAACCCGTCCGATATTCGACGGGTTGATGGGCGGCAGCGTCAGGAAAATCGGGCGGATGCCGTAAGAAACGCATTTTTCCTTGATGCGCTCCATGTTCTTTATGGCTTCGGCTACGGTGAACTCCCCGGCCCGAAGGTCGTTGGTGCCGCACATGATCAAAAGATAGTCCGGCGAGAAGGGGAGCACGTCCCGTTCAAAGCGGTCCGCCATCATCTTGGTCAGGTCTCCGCTCTGGGAAAGATTCACCGCGGGAAAATCGAGATAGGCGAGCCAACTGTATTCCAAATCCTCCGGTCCGTGGGATACATGACCGCCGCCGTGGCTGATGCTGTCGCCCAGCACCGCCACCTCCCAGTGCTTCTCTTCCATGCGGAAAGACGAGGGCGCGGACCATGCGCCGGGCCTTCCTTTCTTGTCCAGCGTGCGCACACGCCAAAAATAGGTCGCGTCGCCGGAACGGGGCGCGTCGTCGTATTGCTCGGCGATGGAGGAGCGCCATCTTGCGACGGGCTGGGCCTCCGCGTTTCGCTCCGGGTCCTCGTCGTAAAGCGCGATTTCAAACTGCTTGGCGTCATGGGGGCGCACCCAGCTGTATACGGGAAACAGCATCGCCGAACCGCGTCCCTGCGCCGGAACGGGATGCAGAACCGGCGTCTCCATGCGCGGCAGCGCCGCGTTCGTGTAAAGCGGTTCCGGAAGACTGAAAGGGCTGATGGCCGCGCCGTCCAAATCAAGGGCGCGGACCCGCCACCAAAGCGGCTGGCTGTCGGGAAGCCCTGCCCGCATCTCGTCCAGCGGCAAATTCACTGCGTTCTCGAAGACTTCCGAGGTGCGGAAAATCGCCCGCGCGTCTTCCGCCTGCGGGTCGAGGCCGGAGACGGCGGTGGGAAAGAATTCCAGCTGGTAGGCCACGGCGTTGGACTCTTTCGTCCATGCCAGTATCGGAGAATAGGAAACGGGCGCCTGTGCCGACGTCCGCGTCAGGATTTCAGGCGCCGGCTGCGTGACCGTCGCGCCGTGGGCGTCCATGGACGGGGGCGCGAGGCTGAGGGCGCAGGCGGCGAAAGAAGCGATTATGCGCAATCCCCGTGAAATCTTTCGCCACAGGGGCGTATGCCGCGCCTTTCGCACCGCAGACTTCTTGCGGCGGGTCATCTCTTCCAGCCCCGCTGCGCGCCGATGTTCTGCCCTCGACGGCTTTTTATATAATTTTTCCTGCGCTCGTCGGCGAGGAAATTGCGGACCATGCTTTCCACCCATGCGGGCGGGCGAAGCTCGCCGCGCTCCCACCGGGACACGACGCCCGCCGGGATCTTGAAGCGGCTGCTGACGTCCGAGGCGGACAGCCCCGCAGCGCGGCATTCCGCCATCATACGATTCATCATCTGAATATTCCTCCAGCGTATACGGCGCTGTGCGCCGTCTTTGATACATTATAGATAAAAGCGGGGGATTCTGTCAATCAAGGGAAATCATAGGCCGGCGCATTTTGTATTCATCATTTTTTCGCTTGCATTCAAAAAATACCTGTGCTATACTGTCCGCGTGAATAAAAAAGACTGCCCGGCAATGAAGCCATACGACGGACGCGGTTTCGCGATTTGTTTGTGTGGCGTTTTTTTGTTGGGTGATTCTGAAAGGCGGTATTGAAAATGGACGACCTGTTGTATGTAATTCCCGCAAAAACGCCGAAAAACAAGATTGCGAGCATGTTGAAATCCCACCCGGAAATCAAGTTCGTCTCGCTGGTCGGCATTGACCTCGCCGGCAACGATACGGACGAGAAGATCCCAATGCGGATATTCCTGAAGGACATGGACGAATTCTATGCCGGCACGGCGGTGCAGACCGACGGCTCGTCGGTGGTGCTGCCGGGCATCGCCACGCTGAACAACGCGAAGGTCGATATGCCGATCGATCCGGACGTCAACTGGTTCGTCGATTATAACTACGAGCATTACGACGAGGAGACGGAGCGCCCCGTGGGCACGCTGAGGATTCCCGCGTTCCTGATTCACGAGGGGCGGCGCGTCGATTCCCGCGCGGTATTGGCGGACACGCTGAACTTCGTCAAAAAGGAACTCCTGGCGCTGTTCAAGAAGCATCCGAAAATGTCCGGCCTTGAGCACGTCAACGGCGCGGAGGTTTCCGATATCAAGTTCACTTCGGCTACGGAACTGGAATTTTGGGTCAAGACTCCCTTAGAGGAAGCGGACATCGCTGAGATGAGCGCCTCGCAGGTCATGCAGGAGCAGTATTGGCAGAGGACGCGCGGCGCGGTGCGCACGGCCCTTGAGCAGGCCGTGCTGCTGGTGGACAAGTACGGGCTGAAGATGGAGATGGGGCACAAGGAAGTCGGCGGACTCAAAGGCCATATCAACGAGGCCGGTGCCATGTCCCATGTCTGCGAGCAGCTGGAAATGGACTGGCAGTTTGCCGACGCGCTGCAGGCGGCGGACAACGAGCTGCTCGTTCGTACTCTGGTCAAGGAAGTTTTCCGTGAGAACGGCCTTGAGGTCAATTTCAAGGCGAAGCCGATGATCGGCCTGGCGGGCAACGGCGAGCACACCCATATCGGCATGGCGGCGGTCATGAAGGACGGCTCCATCGTGAACCTGTTCGCACCGAAGGACTTGAAGAAGGACTTCCTGAGCGCGGTGGGCTACGGCGCCATCATGGGCCTGCTGAAGAATTACGAAGTCATCAACCCGCTGGTTTCCGCGACCAACGATTCGCTGAACCGTCTGAAACCAGGCTTCGAGGCGCCGGTCTGCATTGTCACGTCGCTGGGCCATTCGCCGGAAATCCCGTCGAGAAACCGTACGATTCTTGCGGGTCTTGTCCGCGACGCGCAGAATCCGCTGGCGACGCGTTTCGAGCTTCGCGCCTGCAATCCGTACACGAACACCTACATCGTATTGGCGGCGATTTATTCGGCGATGCTGGACGGCGTGAAAATGGCGTCGACGCATACGACGAAGGAGCTTCTGGCGGAGCTTTCCAAGAAGCCCGGCGAGAAGGGCTTCTATCTCGAGACGGAGCGCGCTTATCGGAGCGAGCAGGACGTGTTCGAGGACTACACGGCGGAAGAGCGCGACCGCATGTTTGGCGCGCCGCCTGCGACGGTCTGGGAGAACATGGAAAACCTGAACAACTACCCGGAGAAGAAGGCCGTCATCACGGCGGGCGGAGCGCTGGACGACAAGATCCTGCACGCCTTCGTCGAGGGCGCGCTGCTCCGCTGGAAGACCGAGCTGGCGAGCCGCATCATCCCGGAGAACCGCGCCATCGTTCGTGCCGCGCAGGAGATCGTCAGCGACTTTGTCACGGACCAGGACGCTTACAACTGGACGAAGATCAGCGGCATCCGCAGCTACCTCGCAAAGGACAGCATCGACGAGAAATCGCTGTTCACGCTGCTGACCAACGCGCTGCTGGGCGGCGACTACGCCACGGCGTCGGGCTTGCAGGTGGAGATGTACGACAAGGTGGAGGAACTCAAGAGCCTCTACGACGCTTATTCGAAGAATATGATCTGATGGACTGCCCCTACTCCCGAAAAGCCGGCTGCGATTTTTCGCGGCCGGCTTTTCATTTGGATGTTTTGTTTCGACACAAAACGCAAAAAAATAGGTTCGACAGTCTATAAAAAGGAAAAATTTCATGCTAAAATAAATAAGATTACAATGTTTGTGAGGCGATATTTGATGGCGGATCGCGGCGTCTGGGCGGAAATCGACCTTTCCGCCCTTAGGCATAATATTTCGGTCATAAAAGATCATATCATGGGCAAAGCGCGGTTTTGCGCGGTGGTAAAGGCGGACGCCTACGGGCACGGTTCGATTGCCGTGGCGCGGGAGGCCGTGGCCATGGGGGCGGACTATCTGGCGGTGGCCGTGTTGTCCGAGGCGGAAAAGCTTCGGCGGGCGGGCTTCACGACGCCGATCCTGGTACTGGGTGCAACGCAGATTGAGGAGGCGGATTCGGTCGTCGATTTCGGCGTGACGCAGGCGGTTTTTTCCCGCGACGTGGCGGCGGCCATCTCGGCGGCAGCACAGCGTCGCCGCCGCCGGGCGAAGGTGCATTTGGCCGTCGATACGGGCATGGGACGAATCGGCGTTCGCCCCGAGGACGCCGGGGAAATGGCGGCGTTTATCGCGGGACTTCCCAACGTCGAATTGGAAGGCATGTTTTCCCATTTCGCCCTTGCCGACGCGACGGACAAGTCTTTCGCATTCAAGCAATTCGCGGGTTTCCAGATTGCGATGAACGGCGTGAAAGCAAAGGGAATCGAGATCCCGATTTGCCATATCGCAAATTCCGCTGCAATCCTGGAAATGCCGGAAACCCATCTCGACATGGTGCGGGCGGGCATCATCCTGTACGGGCTTGCGCCGTCGGACGAGGTCGGCCGCGACGTGGGGCTCCAGCCGGTCATGAGCGTCAAGGCGCGGCTCACCCATGTCAAGACGCTGCATGAAGGCGAGACGGTCAGCTACGGCTGCACCTTCCGCGCGCCGAAGGACATCCTCGTCGGCACGCTGCCGCTGGGTTACGAGGACGGATATACGCGGCTTTACGCCGGAAAGGCGAAGGTGGACTTGCGCGGGCATTTACTGCCCGTCATCGGGCGCATCTGCATGGACCAGTGCATGGTCGAGCTAACCGGTGTTAATAATGTCTCCGTCGGCGACACGGTGACGATCATGGGCGGTGACGCGCTGTCGGCGGACGCGCTGGCCGGATGGATCGGCACGATCAACTACGAGGTCGTCTGCATGTTCTCGCCGCGCATCCCGCGCGTGTATGTCGAGAGCGGGCAGACAATATAAAAAGAAACAAAGAAAGTGCAGGAGGAAGATGAAGATGGATTTTGCGAAGTATCTGAAGGAATACCCCGACGCGGAAGGAAAGTTCGGTTCGTACGGCGGCGCGTATCTGCCCGAACAGCTGGTGCCGGCGATGAAGGAGATCGAGCAGGCGTATCTGACGATCTGCCACTCCTCGCAGTTCGTCAACGAGCTGCGGCGCATCCGCAAGGAGTTTCAGGGCCGTCCGACGCCGGTTTACCATTGCGAGCGGCTTTCCCGTATGATCGGCAACTGCCAGATCTATTTGAAGCGCGAAGACCTGAACCATTCCGGCGCGCACAAGCTGAATCACTGCATGGGCGAGGGATTGCTTGCGAAATTCATGGGCAAGAAGCGCATCATCGCGGAGACCGGCGCTGGGCAGCACGGCGTGGCGCTGGCGACGGCGGCGGCGTTCTTCGGGCTGGAATGCACGATTTACATGGGCGAGGTCGATATCGCGAAGCAGGCGCCGAACGTGGCGCGCATGAAAGTCCTTGGCGCGAACGTCGTGTCGGTTTCACGGGGCGCCAAGACCTTGAAAGAAGCGGTGGACGCCGCCTTTGAGGATTACCTCGCGAATTATAAGGAAACGATTTACTGCATCGGCTCGGTGGTCGGGCCGCACCCGTTCCCGATGATGGTCCGCGACTTCCAGATGGTGGTCGGCGTCGAAGCCCGAGAGCAGTTCCAGGAGATGATGGGCTTCCTGCCCGACGTGGTGACGGCCTGCGTCGGCGGCGGCAGCAATTCCATCGGCATGTTCGTGCCGTTCCTGAACGATCCGGTGGAGATCGTCGGCGTGGAGCCGATGGGACGCGGCGAGAAGATGGGCGACCACGCGGCGTCGATGACCTACGGCTCCGAGGGCGTCATGCACGGATTCAACAGCATTATGCTGAAGGACGAGAAGGGCGAGCCCGCGCCGGTCTATTCCATCGCCAGCGGCCTCGACTATCCTTCCGTCGGACCGGAGCACGCGTTCCTGCGCGAGGCGGGCCGCGTGAAGTACGATACGGCGACCGACGAGGAAGCGGTGGACGCGTTCTTCAAACTGTCCCGCTACGAGGGCATCATCCCCGCCCTGGAAAGCTCCCATGCGGTGGCCTACGCCATGCGCCGCGCGAAAGAGATGGGCGAAGGCTCGATCCTCGTCAATCTCAGCGGCCGCGGCGACAAAGACCTGGATTATGTGATCGAGAAATATGGCTACGGCGAGAAGTACAAGGACTTCAAATAACGGATGAAACATTTTTAGGACCGCTTCATCTTTTCCTTTTCAGCCATCGGGGAAGATGGTATAATATTTAGGTAGGAATTGTTTCGTTAGTGACAGTAGGGGGGCGTATTATGGGATTGTTGAACAACATCAAGGTATTCGGAAAGATCATGATTCTTGTGGTCATTGCAGCCATTGGCATGGCAGCCATCGGCTACAAGGGATTCTCGACCATCAACCAGTCAAAGGACGGCATGGCGGTTATCTACAATCAGAGTCTCCAGCAGGTGCAGGAAATCGGCGAGACAAAATACCTGATGCGCGATATGCAGTCTCGGGCGATCCTGGCGATGGTTGCAACGACGAAAGAGCGCCATGACGACCTCCGAAACGACGCCAACGAAATCCAGAAGAATTTTGAGAAGCATTGGGGCCTTTTCGAGAAGGCTTCCGAGGGGCAGCCGGGCGCCGCGGAGAAGAGCGCGGGCGTCCGCAAGGCCTGGAAGAGCTTCTACGATACCATGTCCGACATCATGAAACTCTGTGCCGACGGCAAGCTGGCGGACGCACAGAAGCTTTACAGCTCCAAGGGCGGTCAGATCACGATGGACCTCCGTAAGCCGCTGGAGGCTTTGCAGAAGGAAGCGCAGGAGACAGCGAAAGCCATTGACGAGGAAACGGAGTCGAGCGCCGCTGCCGCCGCCACGATGATGATGATGATGAGCGTCGCGTGCCTTGTGATCCTGTTCCTCGTGGGCATGGGCATCTCGAAGGCCATCACCAGCCCGCTGGAAATCATGATGGACGTTTGCGAGCATCTGAAGAACGGCGATTTCCGCAAGACGCCGATGAACATCGATCGAGGCGACGAGTTCGGCACGATGGCGGGCGTCGTTTCAGCGATGCGCGACGGACTGAACAATTTGATGGTGCAGACCCATGATTCCACCGAGCAGATCGCGGCGGCTTCCGAAGAATTGACCGCCAGCGCGGGTCAATCCGCCGAAGCGTCGAACCAGGTCGCGCAGTCCGTCACCGAGGCGGCTGCCGCCGTGGTTGAGCAACAGGGCGGCGTCTCGACCAGCATCGAGGCCGTCGGGCAGGTGGCTCAGTCCGTGGACGCGATCCGCGTCAAAGCCGGAACGGTAGCCGAGCGTTCTGATTCCGCTGCGGAATACGCAGCGGAGGGCGGCGAAGCGATCCAGAAATCGGTGGCCCAGATCGAGAGCGTCGAGCGTACCGTGCAGGAATCTTCCGCGATGGTGGACAAGCTCGGCGAACGTTCGCAGGAAATCGGGCAGATTGTCGAGACGATTTCCGGTATTGCCAGCCAGACGAACCTTCTCGCGCTGAACGCTGCCATCGAGGCGGCCCGCGCCGGCGAGCATGGGCGCGGTTTCGCGGTGGTCGCCGAGGAAGTCCGGAAGCTCGCCGAGCAATCCGGCGAAGCGGCGCAAAAAATCGCCGAACTCATCAAGAGCATCCAGGACGATACGCATTCGGCGGTCAGCTCGATGCAGATGGGGTCTACGGCAGTGGCCGAAGGCGCTCGTTCCGTCAGCGCGCTTCGGGAAACCTTCGAGCAGATTGAAAGACTCGTCAACGAAGTGCGCCAGGAGGCGCAGGCCATGGCGGGGGAGGTCAACCAGGCCTCCAGGGACGCAAACAATATTTCCAAAGAAATCGACAATATCGCGAAGCAGGGACAGCGCGTTTCCGACGAAATGCAGACGGTCAGCGCGGCGACGGAAGAGCAGTCCGCGTCCGCCAGCGAAATCGCCCGCGCCAGCGATTCCCTGTCGCACCTCGCCGACGAGCTCCAGACTTCGCTGCGGAGGTTCAAGTACTAATAGGAAGAAAAAACGAATCAATAAAAATGCGAATGGTGCGCTGTTTCCGAAATATCGGGCGGCGCGCCGTTTTTTTAGTGATTTTTTTGCACGACTTACGACGAAAAAATCTTCCCAATGTTTCACGTGAAACATTCGAACACAACATGAAAAATAAATGAAAGAACCGCGCGCGTATTCCTTGGCAGGAAACGAGCTTTTTTTCGCGAATATATACCGAAAACGATGGATTGGGACGTGATACCGTCTTGCATGCTGTGGACAGGAGAAAAGCAGATGAGCAACGAGTTTGATTGCAATTATGGAGAAGAAGAGTTCAAAACGGTTGCGGCAGGAATCGAAGCTATACGGGCGGTCTTGACGGGAGAAGATCTTCATGCAAAAGAAAGATTGCTGTTCTATCTTGACTGGTATATGGATCCATACTATAAAAAGGATCTTTCTGTCATAGGCGGTCCCTTGACGGAACTCCTGCAGAATATTGCTGTCACCGACGATGACGAAGGCATTGTGGAGGAAGCGCTGTATTTGCTGGAAGCCTATACCGAAGGACCATATAATATATTGGAAGAGAATGTAGACAAGGTGCCTGAAAAATTCAAGTCTACGGTGTTGTATCTGTTGAATGAGAATAATTGGTAGCATAACGTGAGCCGCAGTAAAAGCGCAGCGTTCGCGGGAAGAATCTCGCGGACGCTGCGCTTTTACTGCGTAACAACTTTTCAAAAAAACTGCAAAAAAACTTTTCAAAAACA
>JAEERZ010000221.1 GCA_016286075.1 Selenomonadaceae bacterium | reverse complement strand
CAGAACAAGCTCGCCGCGCCCGCGATGATGATGGAATGGCAGAAGGAACACGGCGTCATGAAAGCGGCGTGGGACAGGATGGACCCGGCGCAGCGGGAAGGGAAATTCCCCATCGGCGTGCTTTCCGAGCGCACCGACCTGAAAGAATACACGAAAGCCTACGATGAAATCATCGAACGGGCGCAGTCCGGAAAGGAGGCGGCGTCGGCATGAAGCAGAATTTCCGCTTTTCCGGCACCGGCGGGCAGGGCCTGATCACCGCCGGCATCATCCTCGCCGAGGCCGCGCTGCTCGACGGGAAGCTCGCCGTCCAGTCCCAGTCTTACGGGCCGGAGGCCCGGGGCGGCTCCTCCAAGGCCGAGGTCATCATTTCCGACGAGCCGATCCGGTTCGGCCGTGTCACGCACCCCGACACGCTCCTCGTCATGAGCCAGGAGGCGGCGGATAAATTCTCCGGCGACTGCGACGGGTCGAGCCTCATCATCACGGACAGCCTCTTCGTCGAGGAAGTCCGCGCCAAGGACGCGCGGCGCGTCGACCTCCCGATTACCCATACCGCCCGCGAGGCCTGCGGCAAACCGCTCTTCGCGAACATCGTCGCCCTCGGCGCCGTCGTCGAGCTGACGAAATGCGTGACGCCGGAGGCTCTGGAGCGCGCCGTACTGGACCGCGTGCCAAAGGGAACCGAGGACGCCAACAAAAAAGCCCTCGCGGCAGGATATAATCTGGCAAAAAATGCGTAAAAAGATATTTGATTGACATGTTGATTTTCATAACGAGAAATTTTTCCGTCTATCAAGGAAGCGAAAGCGACGGCGTAGTATCGCTACGTCGAGCTTTCGCTGACACAGAGAGACGGAAAAAGAGCCGCTATGAAAAAATATAATTTTGGGTCTTGCAAAAAAAGACAAACTTCTATATAATGCGGATAAGGAATAGGATAGGCATTTTGTCTGAAAATGTCTGGGGAAGGAAGCGTAAAACCTTCCTGCAAGGATGAAAGCGGGGGATCATTATGTCAATCGGGGGTATTTCCGGAGGAAACGGTTTTTTGCAGGTCAACAAAGCAATTAACCAATTGGGGGAGCAAAAGGCTTCCATGCTGACCCAGCGCGGGAAAGCGATCACGGACGTGTCCAACTTCGGCAACGAGACGAAGCTCGGCCACAGCAAATTCCAGCAGGAAAACGAGAAAGTCCTGAACACCGGCGAGCAGAAGACTTCCATGTTGACTGCGCGCAGGAAAGCGATCACGGACGTGTCCAACTTCGGCAACGAGACGAAGCTCGGCCACAGCGCATTCCAGCAGGCAAACGAGAAAGTCCTGAACACCGGCGAGCAGAAGACTTCCATGCTGTCAGGACGGGGCCGCGCCATCATGAACGTGTCGAATTTCGGCAACGAGGTCAAGATCGGCAAAGGAAAGTTCCAAAACCTGCAGAACCAGGTTGCGAATGAAGGCCAGTCCAGCGTCTCCGCCGCGATGCGTTCCGCGAAGCAGGCCTACAATAAAGGCCGCGCGCCCATGGGAAAAGGCGGCGTCGATCTCTCGGAATAACAACAGTATAAACAAAAACCTCGAACCGTTCGGTTCGAGGTTTTTTTGTGACGATATTTGTCAAAAATACGAGCCCACGAAGCGCGCCGCCATCGCCGAGGCGTACGCCGTCTGGAACTTGCGGTTCAGCGCCGCCATGTCCGCCTGCGAGACGGAGCCGTTCATCACGCCGAGACTGTTCAGATGGTTCAGCATCGACACGTTCTGCGCCAACGCTTGGAGCGCCGCCGTGCCTTGTTTCCCCTGATGACGCTCGATATAGCTCGAGATATATTTCTTCGGGTCGGCCTGCTCGCTCCAGAAGCTGTCCGCCAGCGCCAGCTTGTACTGCGCGATGTCCACCTGGTCCATCAGCGCGTCCCACTTTTTCTGTTCCTCTTCCATTTTCGCGAGAACTTCACTGAAGGAATCCGTTTCTTCCGTCTGTTTTTCCGTCTTGCCCGAAGCGGTTTTCGCCGCCAAGGCCTTCAAAGCGGACAGCGCGTCCATCGAATCGACGCCCATATTGCTCCCCCCTGTCGCCATACTGTCTTCACTCTATATATCGAAACAAAACGCTAAAAACTTAAATCTTTTTCTCTCCCGCTTCTTTCTCCGCCAGCGGCACGGTCAGGCGTATCGTCGTGCCCTTGCCCGGCTCGCTTTCGAGGTGGATCTCGATGTTGTGGGTATCTGCGATCCAACGGGCGATGGAAAGGCCGAGGCCCGTACCGCCCGCGCCGCCGCCTTCGTCGGACTTCACGCGCGAACTGTCCACCCGGTAAAAGCGGTCGAATACTTTTTCCTGATGCTCCGGCGCGATGCCGACACCAGTGTCGCGGATCTCGACGCGAAGCGCTCCGTCCTCCCGACGGGAAGCGATGGTGATGGCGCCGCCCGCCGGCGTATATTTGAAAGCGTTCTCAATAAAAATCCGCAGCATCTGCCGCATGACGACAGGGTCGGCAAAGACCGTGCCCGGCTCGTTCGCTTCCAGCGTCAGCGTGTGGTCGCCCTTGACCAGATCCGCCTTTTTCGCCACGTCCGCGACGAGGGCCTGAAAGTCGATCGGCTCCTTGTTCAGCACCTGCCGCTTTTGATCTGCCCGCGCCAGGAACAGCAGCCGCTCGATCAGCGCCTTCATGTTTTCCGCCTCGGTGCGGATGGCGGTAATGCCTTCGTCGAGGGTCTCCTCGTCCTCGCGGCCCCAACGGCTCAGCATGTCCGAATAGCCCAGCATGACCGTGACCGGCGTGCGAAGCTCGTGGGACGCGTCGGAAACGAAGCGCCGCTGCTGTTCGAACCCGGATTCCAACCGGTCCAGCATATGATTGATCGTCTGCACCAGTTCCGAGAGCTCGTCTTTCGCCCGGGGCGTCTCTACGCGGCGGCTGAGGTCGGAAATCTCGATAGCCCGCGCCGCCTCCGTGATGGCGCGAATCGGCTGCAGCGCGCGGCGGCTCACATAGTAGCAGGCGCAGAGCGCCAAGATGACGCCCAGCAGGTTCGTCAGCAGCAGCCCGTGCCCCAGCGCGCGCATGAAGTCGCGCTCCGCCGTGATCATGCGGACAAAATGGAGATGATAGACGTCCCCGCGCCAGGTCAGCGTCACCGGCTCATAATACATATAGAAATTGCCGAAGCGCACGACCTGCATTTCCTTGTTCGCCCAAAAAGGCGGGTCGGGAATGATATGGGACGACACCTTCTCTATGGTCGGATAATGGATGGCGCTGTCGAAAATCTTCCGCCCGTCGGCGTCCAGGACCCGAAGCACGACCCCCGGCGTCAGCACGCCGTCGCGATACAGCAGCCGCAGGAACGGCGGCGGCGGCACCCAGTCGGGATTCTGCCGAAGCGCCCATTCCTTCGCCTCCGGCGGCAGCGGCTCCGGCAGCTCGGCGTCGCTCATCGTCTCCGACCGCTCCATGGAACGGCGCACTTCCAGTATGCTGTGCTCCAGCTCCACCTCCGCCTGATGATAGACGGAGAAATAAAGGCCCGCGATCGTCAAGAGGCTCGTCAGGACGAGGATGATGATCAGGATCGCCGCGTTGACCAGCATCAGCTTCGTCGAAACGCGGAGATTCTCAATCTTTAATGACATAGCCGACGCCCCGCATCGTATGAATGTACTTCTCGCCGAACCGCTCGTCTATCTTTGCCCGCAGGTAGCGGATGTAAACGTCCACCACATTCGTGTCGCCGATGTAGTCGTAGCCCCAGACCGTCGAAAGGATCTGGTCCCTGGACAGTACCGTGCGTTTGTTGCGAAGCAGATACTCCAGAAGCTGGTATTCCTTTTTCGTCAGCTCCACCGTTTCGCCCTTGACTTTGACCTCATAGCGCTCCGGGTACATCACCAGGTCGCGGGTCACGAGGATCTCGCCGCCGCTCTCCGGTTCCGCCGGCTTGTGCGCTCGGAGCACCGCGCGGATGCGCGCCAACAGCTCCTCGATGGCAAAG
>JAEERZ010000220.1 GCA_016286075.1 Selenomonadaceae bacterium | reverse complement strand
CATGGCGGCGAAAAAATCCACCTGATACGTCAACGTGAACACGCATGTCACGCCATACTGCCGGGCCTCATCTATAAGCCGCCGAACGATCTCCGCGCCGACGCCTTGGCGCGTATAGCCCTCGGCCACCGCCATCGTCCGCACCTCGGCCAGCTTTTCCCAAATGAAATGCAGCCCGCCGACGCCGACGACGCGTCCGTCCTCCTCCGCCACGACCATATCCCGCAACGTCTCATACAGCGCGTTGCGCGAGCGCGCCAGCATCGCACCTGCCTGCGCGTAGTCGTACACCATCTGATAAATCGTCTCGACGTCGTCAAACGTCGGCTTCCGGTAAATCACGCTTTCTTTCCTCCGCTCGTCTTTTTCTTCCCGTTCGCCTTTTTCTCGTCTATACCGTCCGTGCCGAAACTCGGACAGAGCTTCGCCAGCGGACACTCCGCGCAAAGCGGGCGGCGGGACTTGCAGATTTTCCGCCCGTGCCATATCAGCCAGTGATGCGCGTCGCTCCACTTCTCCTTCGGGATCGCCTTGTTCAGCCCCAGCTCCACCTCGTCCGGCGTCTCGCCCACAGCCAGCCGCAGACGGTTCGCCACACGGAAGACGTGGGTGTCCACCGCGATCGCCGGACGCCGGAACGCAATGCTCGTCACCACGTTCGCCGTCTTGCGCCCCACGCCGGGCAGCGCGAGCAGCGCGTCGAAATCCTCCGGCACCTTGCCGCCGTAATCCCGCGCAAGAATCTCGCAGGTCGCGAGGATATTCTTCGCCTTCGCGTGGAAAAAGCCGCACTCGTGAATCTCCTTCTCCAACTTGGGCAGCCCCATCCTGACGATGGCTTCCGGCGTCGCCGCCTTCGCGAACAGCCGCTTTGTCACGATATTGACCCGCTGGTCGGTGCATTGCGCGGACAGGATCACCGCCACGAGCAGCTCGAAGGGATTCCTGAACAGCAGCGCAGGCTTCGCGTCCGCATACACCTCGGACAAAATGCGAATCATCTCGTCCTTCGTCTTCTTCGTCACCCGCACGCGCCGCGCCCCCTTCTGCAAAAAAGATTATGACACATCATGCCTGTTCTCGCCAAGCTCGCGCTTCGCCTTTGGCTCACGTTCGCTAAGCGTTCATATTATACATTATCTTCGCGGCGGCGTATAGGAAATTTTTTGCGAAAAGAAAATGCCGGCGAAATACTTCTGCAAATTTCTGCGGTAGGAAAATCCTACTTTCCTACTTTCCTACTTCAAAAATTTGCAATGTTCTTTTATGGGCATAAAGGAATTACTCCGCCGGCCTTGGAGATAAAAACAATGGACGAGCCAATAAGTCTAACCGTTTACATTGTATTACGTTTATGTTACAATAAGTTTACAGGAGGCGATAATATGGCACTTGCAAGTATCAATGTTCGCGTAGAGCCTGAAGCAAAACTTCAATTTGAAGACTTTTGCAACAAGATCGGAATGAGCATGTCCACAGCTATCAACGTATTCATAAAGGCGGCCCTCCGTGAAAAAAAGATTCCCTTTGAGATTACTGCGGAACCCGACCCTTTTTACAGCGAAGAAAATATGGCTCGTTTGGAGCGTTCTGCCAAGCAAATTGAATCCGGCCGGGTTGTAACAAAAACTATTGACGAATTGCAGGCGATGGTTGATGGATAAATCCATATCCCACATCAAAAAGACCATTACCCCTTTGAGAGTAATGGTCTTTTACTATGCGTAAATATTTCCTCAGTTCGTCAAACTCCGAATCGGCGCGGGAATACGTCCGCCTCTTGCGATGAACGCTTCCGAGCTGAATTCGCTCTTGACGGGCATGACCGGACAGGAGCCGAGCAGGCCGCCGTACTCCACCGAGTCGCCGACTTTCGCGCCCGGTACGGGAATCACGCGTACCGCCGTCGTCTTGTTGTTGATCATGCCGATAGCCGCCTCATCCGCGATGATGCCGGAAATCGTGGACGCCGGGGTGTCCCCCGCGATGGCAATCATATCGAGACCCACCGAGCAGACGCAGGTCATCGCTTCAAGCTTTTCCAGCGTCAGGCTGCCGCAATTCACCGCGTCGATCATTCCCGCGTCCTCGCTGACCGGGATGAACGCGCCGGAAAGGCCGCCGACGTGGGACGACGCCATCAGGCCGCCCTTCTTCACCGCGTCGTTCAAAAGCGCCAGCGCCGCCGTCGTTCCCGGCGCGCCGCAGCTTTCGAGCCCCATTTCCTCCAGCACGTTCGCCACGCTGTCGCCGACGGCGGGCGTCGGAGCCAGCGACAGGTCGATGATGCCGAAGGGAACGCCGAGCCGCTTCGACGCTTCCCGGGCCACCAGCTGGCCGACGCGGGTAATCTTGAACGCGGTACGCTTCACCGTCTCCGCAATTTCCGTGAAGTCAGCGCCCTTCTTGTCCTCCAACGCGTGCTTGACCACGCCGGGGCCGCTGACGCCGACGGAAACCACCGTCTCCGCCTCGCTGACGCCGTGGAAGGCGCCCGCCATGAAGGGATTGTCCCCCGGCGCGTTGGCAAATACGACCAGCTTCGCGCAGCCGATAGCCTGCCGGTCGCGGGTGAGCTCCGCCGTGCGCTTGATGATCTCGCCCATTTCCCGCACGCAGTCCATATTGATGCCCGCCTTCGTCGAGGCTAAATTCACCGACGAGCAGACGAGATCCGTCGAGGCCAGCGCCTGCGGGATGGACTTGAGTAAAATGCGGTCGCCCTGCGTGAAGCCTTTCTCCACCAGCGCGGAAAAGCCGCCGATAAAATTCACGCCGACTTCCTTCGCCGCCTTGTCCAGCGTTTCCGCCACCGGCACATAGCTGTCCGTCTTGCAGGCCTCCGCCGCGATGGCGATCGGCGTCACCGACACCCGCTTATGGATAATCGGGATGCCGTATTCCGCCTCGATGTCCTCGCCCGTCTTGACGAGGAACTCCGCCGCCGTCGTGATGCGGTCGTAAACATTGTCGCAAAACTGCTTGATATTCGGGTGGGCGCATCCACGGAGGGAAATGCCCATCGTAATCGTCCGGACGTCGAGTTTATTCTCGGTAATCATCCGGTTTGTTTCCATTATATCGTCAACCGTAATCAAGTATGCACGCCTCCCTTACACAACGTGCATGACGTTGAATATATCCTGATGCTGCGCCTTGATCTCGACGCCGATATCTTCGCCCTTTTTCTTGAGCTGCGTCGCAAGCTCGCCGAGCTTCACTGCGTCGTCGGTGGTCTCCGCCAGCATGACCATATTGAAAAACCCGTCCATGATATTTTGGTTGATACTCAGAATATTGACCTTGTTCTCCGCCAAAAGGCTGCTGACCGTAGCGATGATCCCGACGCGATCCTTCCCCACGACCGTGACTACAATTTTCATATCTTCTCCTCCATTGTACAAAAATCTTTTACATTATACCCCATCTTCGCGGCGGCGTATAGAAAAACTTTTACGCGCATGAAAAAGGACTGCCTTGGCGACAGTCCTTTCTTTGCTTATGCCGTTTTCCTGATTACTTCTTGTCGATCTTCGTGATATCCGCCGCGAACCATTTCTGCGAAACTTTCGCCATGGTGCCGTCCTTGCGCATCTCGTCGAGAACCTTCTGCACCTTGTCGCGAAGATCCTTGTCTTCCTTGCGGAAGCCGACGCCGAACTGCGCGGAGGGACCTACCGTCACGTCGATGGCCTCCAGCTTGCCCTGATGCTTGCTCATATAGTAGCGGCCGATGATCTCGTCGCAAACCACCGCGTCGATGCGGCCGTTCTCCAAATCCATGAAGGCGGAGAGATAATCCTGATACTTCTTGTATTCCTTGAACGTGCCGGTCAGATCCTTATTGCCGTCCAAATAATCCTCGATGGTGCCGCCGCCGCTCTGCGTAGCGACAATCTTGCCCGCCAACGTCGACTCGCCCTTGATGTCCTCATTCTTGCCCGCCGCGCGGAAGATGATGAAGCGGTTGTTCATATACGGATCGCTGAACAGAATATTTTCCTT
>JAEERZ010000219.1 GCA_016286075.1 Selenomonadaceae bacterium | reverse complement strand
ATGAACTCCTCCAGCACATACCGCTGATTGCGGTGCATGGCCTCGGCAATCTCGAAATACGGCAGCTCCGACTTACACCAGTCGTCCTTTAGCTCGACGGCAACGTGCTGATAGAGCCGTTCCACGTCGATGCCGCCCATCTCGAAGCGGAAGGAGAGCGGCTGGTTGTTGCCCGTCTTTTCGTAGCCTTGCTCGTAGGGAACGCCCGCCGCCCGCGCGAGGAACGCGTCGCCGGTGGCGTCGATGAAGGTTCTTGCGCGAATCGCCGCAAGCCCCGCAATCGTCTGCACGACGCAGGCGGAAAGGCTGCCGCCGGAACGGATCACGTCCACGAGGACGGCCTGATACAGCACGTTCACGCCCGCTTCCTCGCACATCTCGTCGTAAATCAGCGCGAGGGTCTCGGGATTGTGCCAGGTCTGTCCGGTTACGCCGTCGTAAGGCTCGACGCCGTGCTCCCGGAGCCGCGCTTTGACCTCCGTCACATAGGGCGTATCGCTGTCCGGAGCCAGCGTGTCCATGAAAGGATAAACGCAGCCAAGTACCGCGAGGCCGCCGAGAGCGACGCCGCGCTCGACGAGTACGGTCAGGGCGCCGCCCCGGGCCGCGTTGATTGCCGCCGCCGTTCCCGAAGGGCCGCCGCCCGCCACGCAGACGTCCATATCGTAAATTACGGGAATCTTGCGTCCCGCATATTTTATCGTGTCGCCGCCGGGCGTATCGCCCGCGGCTTCGGCTTTCGGCACGTTGACGCCGCCCGCCAGCGCTCCCGCCGCCGCCAGCCCCGCCATTTTCATAAAATCGCGGCGGGAAACGGGAATCGAAAACGATTGTTTCATGGCGTCATCCTCACAGCCGCGACATCAGTTCCGCTTTCTTCTGCTGGAACTCGTCCTCGGTGACTACGCCGTCGTCCCGGAGTTTGCCGAGACGTTCCAGCGTCGCCATCACGTCTTCCTTTTCCTCTATCTCCGCCTCGATGAACGGAGCGTTCGCCATTTTTCCGGCATTTTTCTGGGCCAGCGACTTCAGCTTCTGGCATTCCTCCGTCTCGCAGCTCACAAGGAATTCTTCGCCGGTGTCCAGCTTGCAGGCGCAGCAAAGCTCCTTGCTGTTGCCGCCCAGCACCAACCCAGCCAACAATCCCACCGGGCCGAGGGCGATCGCCCCGAGGGTTCCCCACCCGGCCTTGCCGAGAATGCTGTACTTGTTTTCCTCGGTGATATGCTCCACCGCAATCAGATGGTCGTTCAGGCTGACCTTGCGCGACTTGAAAAAGCCCTCGGGAATCTCCAACGTGTATTTGCCGAACATCGAGGAAGAAATTTCCGCGCCGTTGGGAAGACCGCCGCCGATCACTTTCATAATGAACCGCCTCCTGCAATTTTTTCTGATAGTATTATATTCGCCCCGCAAGGAAAATTTCCTTTCGCAAAAGAAATTTTTGAAGGCAAGGCATCAGCCTTCTTTTTCACAAAAGAGAATCCTTTGCACGAAAGGTGTTGGCAATGGCTTATATACTTGTTTGCATTCATCGCTGTGCAATTGTCTTGACGGGGCTTCGCCCCTTCAAACTTCCCCACAAAGGGGACTACGTCCCCTTTTGAATCCCCTGAAAGGCTCTGCGGAGCCAAGGATTCCGCGACGAGCGATTATGTCGCCTTAAAGACTATTTATCCCGCGATAAAGGTTGTAACAGCTTAAGCTTTAGCCAAATTACATGGTCAGGATTACGTTTGCATCGCATCAACCCAAACCCGCAAAAATGGGCTAAACTTTAAGTCACCAAAAACTTTATCGCGGGATAAATTGCCCGATAAGTCACACTAAGCTTTTACCGCGGAATCTTGGGCCCGCAGGCCCCTAAGGAGGGATTCAAAGGGAGGAACGCCCTTTGCAGGGTTGCAGGGGCAGCGCCCCTGCAAAAGACTTATAATGATGAAAATCGTACAAGCCATTGTCAAAACCTTTCGCAAACATTTGCAGGAAGAAAACACAAAGGGGAGAAACAATCCGACGGACTGTTTCTCCCCTTTGATTAACATTTTACAGGTAATATCCTACGCCGGAGGCGAAAATCTTCTGATCCTTCTCTCCCGGCACGTTGATTCCGATATTCTCCCCAATGCGCTCGGAGTGACCCATCTTCCCAAGCACTCTGCCGTCGGGACTGGTGATTCCCTCGACGGCGTACACCGACCCGTTAGGGTTGAAGGCCACGTCCATGGTGGGATTCCCCGCCGCGTCCACATACTGCGTGGCAATCTGCCCATGCAGCCGCAACCGGGAGAGAATCTCCTTATCGGCGTAGAAACGGCCTTCGCCGTGGGAGACGGGAATCGTCTGCACGGAGCCCACAGGCACGCCGGAGAGCCACGGCGAAAGATTCGAGACGACCTTCGTGCGCACCATGCAGGAGACGTGCCGCCCGATGGTGTTGAAGGTCAGCGTCGGCGAATTGTCCGACAGCGGCCGGATTTCTCCGTAGGGTACGAGGCCCAGCTTGATGAGAGCCTGGAATCCGTTGCAGATACCGAGCATAAGTCCGTCCTTTTTCGACAGGTGCTCCATGACCGCTTCCTTGATGCGCGGATTGCGGAACATGGCCGCGATGAATTTTCCGGAACCGTCCGGCTCGTCGCCGCCGGAGAAGCCTCCGGGGAACATGACGATCTGCGAGTTCTTGATTCCTTTGACAATTGCGTCCACGGTTTCCGCGACGGCCTGCGGCGTCAGATTGCGCACGACAAGGGTTTGCGCTTTCGCTCCCGCCCGCTCAAAAGCGCGGGCCGAATCGTACTCGCAGTTCGTCCCCGGAAATACGGGGATGAATACCCGCGGCTTCGCGTAGTGGATGGAAGCGGAGATGCCGGGGCCCTGCGTATAGTCCGGCGCCTGCGGGATGGAAACGGGAGTGCCGGCCGTCTTCGTCGGGAAGATCCGCTCCAGCGGCTCCCTCCATGTATTTTCCGCTTCCCCGAGATTGACGATGATGCCGCCGCAGACGACGTTCGGCTGCTCCATGGTAAAGCCGAGGTGAAAAGCGCCGGTGTGCGCCAGGTCTTTTTCCACGTCCGTGCCGTCGGGAAGCTCCAAAAGGATGGTGCCGTAGTCGGGCAGGAACACTTCCTCCGCCTTCGGCGCCGCGTCGAAACAGAAGCCGATATTATTGCCGAGGCACATCCTCGTGATCGCAGCGGCTATGCCGCCCACGCGCACCGTGGACGCGGACAGGACCTTATGCGCCGCCGTCATCTCGGCTATCTTCTCAAAATTGTACCGGAGCTGCCCGAAGTCCGGCATATCGAATGCGTCTTTCGGACACGGCACGGCGTAAACGGTGCTGCCGATTTCCTTGAATTCCGCCGAGACCACCCTGTCCGCTGGCAG
Source organism: Selenomonadaceae bacterium (assembly GCA_016286075.1). GTDB lineage: Bacteria > Bacillota > Negativicutes > Selenomonadales > Selenomonadaceae > RUG12372. Next base: position 625 of record JAEERZ010000219.1, on the reverse strand, counting down.
CACGCCCACGGCGAAGGCCGCCAGCGTCGGAGGCACATGCAGGTCCATGAACGTGCCGGACATGGAGTCCTTGCCGCCGATGGCCGCGATGCCGAAGGAACGCTGCGCCCAAAAAGCGCCCAAAAGAGCCGCGAAGGGATTGCCCCATTTTTTCGCGTCCTTTCCGAGGCTCTCAAAATATTCCTGCAAAGTCAGCCACGCCTTGTCCACGCTGCCGCCCATGGCGACGAGCTTCGCGACGGCCTCCACCACGGCATACATCGCGCCGTGGAAGGGACTCCATTCCATGCAGTACGGGTCGAGCCCGTAGGCCATCACCGTGGCCGTGCCCGTCTCCCCTTCTACCATCGGGAGCTTCGCCGCCATGCCTTCCTGCGGCGTGAGCTGGTTCTTCCCGCCGAAGGGCATCAGGATCGTACCCGCCCCCACGGTGGAATCGAACCGCTCGGCGAGCCCTTTCTGCGCGCAGACGTTCAGCCGCGAAAGATTTTTCATCCACGCGGCGAAAAGGTTCTCGCCGCATTCCGCGATTTCCTCGGGCAAACGGCGAAGATACGCGTTCCCGGCGTCCGGCTGGGAAACGAGCGTTTCCACATGCTGACGCACGCCGTTAGTATCCAGGAAT
>JAEERZ010000218.1 GCA_016286075.1 Selenomonadaceae bacterium | reverse complement strand
GACAAGTCCATTGTGGTTCCCCCGTTTCCATTTAATTAGTCATCTAACTATAAGAGCATACTTTGTTCTTTTTTTCAGGAACAAAGAAATATTACGACGCCAGCTTTTCCAAGAGCCCGGTCAGTGTCTTTTGCTCCTCCGCCGTCAGTCGTCCCATCAATTTCGTGATGCGGAGATAATGCTCAGGCAGCACTTCATCCAGGAAGGCGCGGCCTTTTTTCGTCAGGCGCACGCATTTTGCCCGCCGATCCTCGTCATCGGAAACGAGGGTCACAAATCCTTCTGTTTCCAGATTTCGGAGCATCACGCTGACCGACGCGCGGGTAATACCCGCCCGCTCCGCCAGTATGGACGGCGCGCAGCCCTCCGGCGACTGATGAAGCTGGATCATCACGCAGAGCTTCCCCTCCGAGAGCCGGTAATCCCTCTGCAAGACGTCCATGATTCGGCTTTGGATTGTGCCCGCAGTCTGCAGGATCGTCAGCATCGCAAGTACTTCGCTGGGATGGATTTCCGGCACGGTCTTGGCATGGCGTTCCAATTCCGCGCGGGACGGCATCATTGATTGCTTCATGAAGTCCTCCTTCACGATTAAATAGTTAGCTGACTAACAGTATAACCGGCAAACTTTGTTTTGTCAAACCGGGGCGCCGCAAAAGCTTCGTTCACTCTTTCAAGGAATCAGATTGCTGCGGTATTCCTGCCTGCCCTACAATATATGTTTATTGCTGCTTCCAATCGATGTAATCCGCCGACTCCTGCAGCAGCTTGATTATTTTGCAGCGCGACCTATTTTTTGCCGGAATTTCTTTCCGTGTACGGGGCGGTGATTCCGTGACTAAAAAATGGCAAGTCTCCGCAACTTGAGTGGGATTGCTTTTTTGCCCGCATTTGGTAAAATAAATAGGTAAGTTGCAAGGGCGGGGAGGATCCGGATATGGAAAAGAAAGCGATGATGATCCGAAGCGGCGCGTCGTTCATGGTGAACGCCATCCAGAAGAATCTGGAGGAAGCCGGATACGCGATTTTGCCGGTGGACGCGACGGTGGCCGCCGTAAACGCGAAGCACAGGGAAACCGACATCCTGATTTTTTATCTTGGGGACTTCGTCTCGGAGGCTTCCGAGCTGCTCGTTTATTTGAAGGACCTCTGCACAGAAGAGGACAAGCTGCTGATCCTGATCGGCAATCCGATGGAGCTGGCGACGGTGGAGGAAACGATTCCCGCCGCGCTTGTGGCGGCCAGCTTCGAGCGCCCGCTGGACATCAAGAAGCTGACCGACGAGCTGGAGCGTCTGGTGCAGGTCAATGACGAGAACGCGCGCCGAAAAAGCATCTTGCTGGTGGACGACGACAACGCGTTTTTAAAAATGCTCACAGACTTGCTTTCCGGCACATACCGGATAACGCCCGTCACATCCGGCGCGCAGGCGCTGATGTACATCGCGGACAACAAACCGGACCTGATCCTCCTGGATTACGAAATGCCCGTGACAAGCGGCCCGCAAGTGCTGGAAATGATCCGCAGCGAAACGAAGGTGGACTCGATTCCGGTCATCTTCCTGACGGGCAAGGGCGACAGGGAAAGCGTGATGAAGGTCCTGGCGCTGAAGCCGGACGGCTACCTCCTAAAATCGACGGACAAGGCCACGCTCCTGAAATCGCTGGAGGACTTCTTCGAGAAAAAGAAATATGAGCAATTGCATGAAATGCAGAAATAAGAGGCTGCCGCAGGAAGAAGTTTTTTCTTGCGGCAGCCAATTTTGTAATCGAGCAATATTCTATCAAATCGTGAAACGCTTGTCTTGCCTGGAATTTCTTCATGACTGCTTTTGACGCGAAAAAAATTGGAGTAAAAAATTTGTACTCCAATTTTTTTATTTGACAGCCCCTTTATGCTTCTTCCAAAATTTTTTTCAACCCGTCCCAATCCCATTTTTTCGCCGCTTCCACGAGGCGGGTGTGGCGTTCCTTCGCCTCTTTTGGTACGCGGTTTTTGGCAAGGTCGTCCAGCACGAACTGGATGCTCTTGTAATCGAAAGACAACGCCATTTCACGGATGGCCGCGTAGGCTTCATGAAGGGACTCCATGTCGATTTCCGGCAGGTTTTCGTCGTCTCGTTTGGGCTCTTTCAACGGGGCCAGGGCTTCGCCGCTGGCGCGATAGAGCGCAAGGAGCAGCGGCGTGTCCGCTGCGATTTCTTCCACATAGAGCCGGTTGCCTGCGTCTTCCAATCGCGCCGCGCGGTCAGACAGTTCGGCGGCGCCGATGACGCGCGCCGAGCTTTTCAACGCGTGGACCTTCGTCGTGTAGTTTTTCCAGTCCTTCGTCTCGAAAAGTCGTTGGATTTCGTCGGCTTTTTCCGCCGCCGATTCCTGGAAGACGCGCAGCACGGCCAGATAGTCCTCCGCCGAGCCGCAGAATTGCAGCCCCGCCTCGACGTCGAGCACGTTGCCCATCGCTTCGGAGGAAAGCAGCCACGCCGGGAGCGCGCCATCACTTTTGTCCTTGGACGCGCCGGTGTCGGACGTCGTCACTCGTTCCGGCGGCAGATACTTGAGCAACATCGCTTCGAGCTGCTCGCCTCTGACCGGCTTCGTCAGGTAGTCGTTGAAGCCGCGCTCAAGATACCATTCCCGCGCGCCGGAAACGGCGTTCGCCGTCAGGCAGACGACGGGCGTGTCGCTGTTTTTCCCGTGCAGCTGCATACGAAGGGAGACCAGTGTCTCCACGCCGTCCATGCCCGGCATCCGATGGTCGAGGAAAATCACGTCGTATTGCTTTTTTTCCGTCAGCGCCAGCGCTTCCTGCCCGCTTTCCGCTTCGTCGAGCTGAACCTTCGTGGCTTTGAGCAGGCCGCGCATGACAGTCAGGTTCATTTTCGTGTCGTCCACGATCAGCACCTGGGCCTCCGGCGCGGTAAAGCTCTCGCGATATACCTGCTGCCGGACTGCCGTACGGCGGTACGCCTCCTCGAAATTCCCGATGGGCGACCAGTTCACGACCCGCTGCTCCACCGTGAAGGCGAAAGTCGAGCCTTCACCGTAGACGCTCTCGACTTCGAGACGACTGCCCATCAGCTCCAGCAACCGCTTCGTGATGTTCATGCCGAGACCGGTTCCCTCGATGGTGCGGTTCCGCGCTTCCTCGATGCGCTCGAAGGCGTTGTAAAGTTTATCGAGGTCCTCGGGCTTGATGCCGATGCCCGTGTCCCGGACGGCAAATCGCAGGCGGATATTCTGCCCGCCCGTTTTCTCAAAGGATACGCGGAGCGTCACGCTGCCTTTTTCCGTGTATTTGACTGCGTTCGTCAGGATATTCGTCGCGATCTGCTTGATGCGGATTTCATCGCCGAACAGCAGCGTGGGCAGTTCCGGCGACGCTTCGACGTAGAGCTCCAGGCCTTTTTTCTCCGCCCGTGCCTTGACCATGTTCACCAGGTCGTTCAGCACGGAGCTGATTTCATACTCCACGGGCAGGATTTCCATTTTGCCCGCCTCGATTTTCGAGAAGTCGAGAATATCGTTGACGAGACCCAAAAGATTTTCGCTGGCGGAGCGGATATTCTCGGCGTATTCGCGGATTGAAGGATTGATTGCCTCCCGCAGGATCATTTCGTTCATGCCCATGATGGCGTTGATGGGCGTGCGGATTTCATGGGACATGCTCGACAGGAACCGGGACTTGGCGACATTCGCGGCTTTCGCTTTTTTCGTTTCCTCAGCCAGCTCCTGCGAGGCCACGTCCACGAAAGCCGCCAGCCGGTCGGAGAGAGGCACGAAGTGCGCTTCCTCCGCCAACGCCTGCATCGGGCAATCCGAGGGCGGCGCGACCTTCGCCTTGCCCTCGCGCATACCGACGGCGATCAGCGTACTGTTCAGTACGCCGCCGTAGCCCTTGAAACGGTAAAGCTCAGCGCCGCCGCCGAAGACCACAGGCGTGAGATAGCGGCTGTACATGTCCGCTTCGTACTGCGCCTGCTCTTTCAAAAACAGCGTGCGGTTCGCGCAGGGAATCAGCTGGATGTACTC
>JAEERZ010000014.1 GCA_016286075.1 Selenomonadaceae bacterium | reverse complement strand
CGGCAGTGCCGCATCTTTCCGCTCCGTATAGCGGGTCCATGCTTTCGCACATTTTTCGGCGGAGGGCTTTACACTGCCGACGAGGATCAGCTTTTCCCGCGCCCGCGTCAGCGCCACATAGAGCACGCGCAGCTCCTCCGCTTTCGCCTCGTTCTGGATCGCTTCCTTCATGGCGCGCCAGGCGACGGTCGGGTACTGCCAGGCGAGCGTGCCCTCCGATTTCGTGCAGTACATGCCGATTCCAAGATTCTTATGGATCAGCAGCTTGTTTTGCGCGTCCTGCAGGTTGATCTTCTTTGACAGGTCCGCGAGCACGACGACGGGGAATTCCAGTCCCTTGCTTTTGTGCACGGTCATGACGCGGACTACGTCCTCTTTTTCCCCCAGCGTGCGCGCGACGGAAAGGTCGGTGTCACGGTCCTTCATCTGCCGGACGAATTTCAGGAAGCGGAACAGCCCGCGGAAGTTCGTCTTTTCATAGTCGGCGGCGCGGTCGACAAGCATGCGGAGATTGGCCTGCCGCACGAGGCCGCCGGGCTGGGAGCCGACGTAGTCGTAGCAGCCCGTGTCCCGATAGAGCTTCCAGAGCAGCTCCGGGACGCCGACGCGCCGGGACAATCTGCGCCATTTCTCCAGCTTTCGCAAAAAGCACGCGGCTTTGCCGTCTTCGTCCGTTTCGGCCTTCGCGGCCAGCGCCGCGTAAAAATCCGCCGCGTCGTCGGCGTCGGCGCGGATGGCGGCCAGCTCCTCCGCCGTCATGTCCCCGATCATCGAATGAAGCACCGCCGCCAGCGGAATGTCCTGATGGGCGTTGTCGATGACGGCGAGCAGCGCGAGGACGAGGCTCACTTCCTTTTCCTCGAAGTATCCCGCGTCCACTTCGGCATAGGCCGGGACGTCATGGGCGCGCAGCTTTTCGAGGAGTATCTGCGATTTCCCTTTTACCGAACGCAGGAGCACGGCCATGTCCTGCCAACGGAGCGGGCGATAGGCTTTTTTGTCCTTGTCGTAGACGGATACGCCGCTGTCCTTCAGCTCGCGGAGCTTTTGAGCGACGATTTCCGCCTCGGCCGCAAATCCGCGCAGGTCTTCCGTCTCTTCGTCCCCGGAGGCGCCGCCGTTTCCGACGAGCAGGAGCTCCACCGGCGATCCGGCGAAGCTTTTGCCCTCGTTCTCTGGGAAATCGGCTTTCGGATAAAGGGCGGCGCGCTCGTCGTATGAGAGCTCCGTTTCCCCGCCAATCATGAGCTGCGAGAAAAGGAAATTGACGGCTGCCAGCACTTCGGCCCGGCTCCTGTAGTTTTCGGTGAGCTCAATACAGGCGCCGCGCTCCTCATGCGCCCGGTAATCGTTTTGCTTGTCGGTGAACAGCGTCGGGTCGGCGAGGCGGAAGCGGTAAATGCTCTGCTTGACGTCGCCGACCATGAAGAGGTTGCGCCCGTTCGTCAGCCGGCCGAGAATCGCCTCCTGCACGCCGTTCGTGTCCTGATATTCGTCCACCATGATCTCTTTGTAGCGATTCTTTATCGCGTTGAGCGTCTCCTCCCGCCGCAGGACGGCGAGGGCGAAATGCTCGAGGTCGCCGAAGTCCAGCGCCGTTTTTTTCCGCTTCGCCGCGTCGAAGGCGTCGATGAAGTCCAGCGTGAGCCGGCAAAGCTCCGCCGTCTCCGCGCCGGAAGCACGCAGGTCTTCAAGCAGGGATTCCTCCGACTGCGAGAAATAGGTATCCCGCAAAGATTCGATCGGGGTCTTGATCTGGTTCTTGCGGCCGTCGGTGTAAAAGGCGGTCATCTGCTTGTCGATTTCCATTTTCTGGGGCTTTTTGAGGTTCGGGAATTTCGGCATGGCGGAAAAGGCCTCCCGCATGGCGTCCCACGACTTCGTCACCGTCGCTTTGGAAAGGGCGTCGATCCGTTCCCAGTCATGCGCGAAGATTTCCGCGTATGTCGATATGCCGTCCCGTTCGGCCTGATTGGAGTAATACCGCGCGGCGTCCGCACAGGCGGCCAGTGTCCGGCGGATCTCGTTCATCAGATACGGATACCAGTCGGCCCGCTCGATGGAAGCCTCTCCCCACCGGGGAATCCGCTCGAGGATACTTTCGATCCACTGTTTCGGCTCCGGCTGGCTCTCCGCGAACCTGTGCAAATCCAGCACCATATCGTAAAGCGCCGCATCGTCGAGGTCGCTGCCGAAGCTCTGGACAAAGCGCAGGAATTCTGCGTCATGCTCCTCGTATTTCCGCTGGAACAGCTCCTCCGCGACGCGCTGCCGCATGAGCTGCCGCTCCTGCTCGTTGAGCAGGCGGAACTTCGGGTCGACGTCGACGGCCGTGAAGTTTTCCCGGATCAGCCGTTGGCAAAAAGCATGCAGCGTGGAAATCGAAGCGTTGGGAAGCAGGATGATCTGGCGGGCAAGCTCCGGGTAATCTTCCAGTTTGTCCGTCAGCTTCTTCTCGATGCGCTCACGCATTTCCGACGCCGCCGCGTTCGTGAAGGTGACGACCAGGAGCTCGTCGATCCGGTATTTTCCGGCAATGATGTTTCGAACGATCCGCTCCACCAGCGTGTAGGTCTTGCCCGAGCCGGCCGCCGCCGAGACGAGCAGGTTGCGGCCGCTTTCCGTCATGGCGCGGAGCTGTCCCGATGACGGCGCGTTATTATCCGTTCGCATTGTCGTCGCCTCCCTCCTGCTCCATTTCCTTCATGAAGGTTATCGTATCGTCGAGCTCGCGGTACGCGAACCGCCCCAGTTTTACGTCGAAGCCGCAGACGTCGCCGTAGGGGCAGAACGCGCAGGCGTTTTTTGTTTTCGTATGGAACGGGGAAACCTCGACGTCGCCCGAAAGCACTTTTGCGCCAGCTTCCCGCAGTTTCTTCATCGTGTAGGCCGCCAGCGCGTCAAACTCGCGCTCCGCCTTGACGCCGCCTTTGGTCGTGCCGTCGATGGCGCCGTCATTCTTCAGCTTGACGCGGATATGCCGGCTGGTCCCGTCGATATTCCGGATCACATTTGCGTCGTTTAAGAGCCAGCCTCTCATGCGGAGCCTGTCGAGCAGCTTCTTTTCGGCATCTTCGCGGCTCATCCGGCCGCTGCCGCTCAGGGTGGGATTCTGGAGCAGGCAATAGAGCACGCCGGCGGGACGCGGCTCAACCTTTCCGCGCATTCGGAAAAACCTCCTTGCGGCTTCCAGATACGTCAAAAGCTGGAGCTTCAAGCCGTAATAGACGTCCAGCAGCGTCAAGTCCATATCACTGGTCTTGTAGTCGATGATCAGGAAATAGGGCCGGCGCTCCCCCGCTTCGTTCTCTATCTCCCCGCAGTCGATGCGGTCAATCGTGCCGATGATGTCAAGCCTGACGTCGCTTCCCGGGATCGGCCACGACATCAGTTCCCCAGCGGAACGCCCCGCGCCGAAGGACAGCTCGAAATAGCGGGGGGAAAAGCTGCTGACGCCGTCCCATTCCGAAAGGCGCGCAATCGAGCTCTCCGCCGTATTCCCTATGCGGGCGGCGAGGTTTTCATACTGCGCCGTACTGGCGAGGATCGTGTTTTGCACGCCGGAAGCCGCGGCCTCCATCGCGCCGCGCACGAAATCGCCGCGCTCCTCCGGCGATACGCTCGACCACGGGCGCCTTTCCCGCCGCATATTTTCCCCGAATCCGCGCATGATATCATGCAGCAGCGTCCCCTTCTCCAACGAACGGAAGCTGTATTCCGCCCGTTCTTCCAGCCGAAGTCCGCTTTGCGCGAAGTGACGGAACGGACATTGATAATACTGTTCAAATCGCGTCACGCTGCCGGACAATGTCTTGCCCCGTGTAAAAAGGCGTTGCGCCAGAAGCGGGGGGAGCTTGGCTTCCTTTTCTCCCGAGAAAAGGCCCTGCCGTACAGAAGACAGACGCTCTCGCGTATGGTCGAGGGCCCAGTTGTAGACCTCGCCCCACGAGCCCCGATGGCTCTCTCCGGGGGACGCCAGATATTCCCGCAACAGGGGAACAAGCCGTGACACGGCGCGCACTCCCGTCGAAAACAGGAATTTTTCCTCCTGTTCCCGCGTCATTCCTTCCAGCGGCACGCTGTCGACCTCGACCAAGGGCAGGAGCTTTATGAGGCGCGTGACGACGGATGACCGCCCTACCCCCTTGCCTTCGCTGTCCGCCAGCGCATACGAGACCCAAAGGTATTCCCGCGCTTCCGTGAAGCCATGATACAGGAGATAATTCTCGCCGCAGCTCTCCTCTTCCGCGGTTTTCGCAAGCTCCAGCCGCACCTTGTCCTTTTTCGCGGCGAGCAGCGCACGGTCCGCGTCCGAAAGGATCCCGCCCGCCGACGGACGTCCCGGCATGACGCCGTCGTTCGCGCCGAGAATGAAAAGCGCACGAACATTGTTCAGGCTGTTTTGATCGAAGGCGGAGATCGTCACTGAGTCGATCTTCTGCGGGATCAGCGACAGTTCCAAAGCGTCCAGTCCGTCCGTCAGGAGCTCCGCGTAATCAGACGTTGCGATCTTCTCGTCGCCGCTGACGGAAACCATCTGGTCGAAAAGCTCCATGACCGTCTGCCAGATCATGCGGTGTTCCTTGGCTTCCTCCAGCGCCCCCGCCGCCTCGGCTTCCTCCGTCCAATGCGAAAGGGTTTCCGGTACGTGAAGGTTTTCCAGGAAATCGTAGAGTGCGCGCGTTTTCTCCCGGACGCTCCCGGATTTCAAAGCGGCCGACAGCGTGAAGAACGGATTCGCCGCTTTTTGCCGGATCTCATTGACGGACTGCAGGAACGCTTCGCCCGATTCCGGCCTGCGCCCTTTGCGGCGCAGATACGGCCAGTCTTTCTTCCAGCTCGTCTCGCCGCGAATGCCGTATTCCAACACATAGTTTTCCAGTATGTCCGCCTCGTCGTTCGTCAGCGGCAGAAGATCTGTCTTCACACAGCGGAAAACGGCGTCGTAGGTCCAGCCGTCCGACACTGTCTCCAGCGCTGAGCGGATCAGCTCGGCCAATGGGTGATGGACGCCCGCCCGCTTCCTGTCCGTGAAGAACGGGATCCCGTATTCTTTCAGCGTGAACTCCAAAAGCTCGCCGTAGTTCTCGCTGTCGCGGAGCAGGATCCCGATATCGTGCCAGCGGAAGCCTTCCTCGCGGCACAGGCGTATGATTTCTGCGCCCGCCGCTTCCATTTCAAGACGGCGCGTCGCCGCCTCCGTGACATGCACGCCCCGGGTGCTGTTTTCCCCTTTCTTGGATTGGACGGGAAAATCAAACAGTCCTCGCTCCAGGGCGGCAATCCCCTGCGCGTCCTCGCTGAACCGCCGCTGCGCGGTCAAGAGCTTCACCTCGTAGGAAATCCCCATTTCCTCCGCCATGCGCTTCAAATCCTGCAGCGTGTGCGCGGCTCGGTAGAAAAGCTCCGACGGCGCGATATTTTCATGAACGGCAACGTCCCGGCCCAACGGCAGCGTGATATGCACCGCGTCCGCCGTCTGCAGGAACGCGCGCAGCACTTCCCGCTCCTGCGGATTGAAGAACACGAAGCCGTCCAGCCAGACCTCCGCGCCCGCGAGCTCCGAACTCTTCGGCACGGCGTCCGCCAGCTTCGCCATGCGGTCCTCCGCGTCCTCGAAGCGGCCTTCCGTCTCCCGCAGGAAATCCCCGTAAAGCAGAGCGAGATCTTCCAGCTTCCTGCCCAAATAATTGTCGTCGACGACGGACGCCGCCTCTTTGAGATTTTCCGGCGTGCCGTGATAGCTTTTCAATTCCTCGATCATTTCCGCGAGGGAGGCGGTGAATCCGCGCTGTCCGGCGCCCCGCGCCAGAACGGATAGCTCGTCCGCGCGCTTTCCGACGATTTTTTTCAGGATCAGCCGTTTCCCGATCTCCGTCATTCGGGGCAAACGGCCTTTTTCCGCGGCTTTCCAAGCCAAGCGGCGAAAGCCGGAGACGACGCCGCGCATAGTCCCGCGCCCGGACGTTCTGGCGATCAAATCCCGCTCCACTTGGTACGTCATATGTTCCGGCACGACCAAGAGAAGCATTTTCCCCAAAGGGTCACGTTCCATATCTATACACATCTCATGCAGACATGTTTCCGTCTTTCCGGTACCGGCGCGTCCCAATATAAACTTGAGCTTCGCCATTATCGTTCCTCCTGTCGGTAATTCAAATTTTAAATATCATTACAGCGAATATGAATTTCGATAACGAAGAAGAAAAAGAATGTCGTCCTTGTTATAAATCTTGCATTAACAAGCTATCCAAATATAAATACGCAATCATGAAATCATTTTTATCATTCGACAAGAAGAGCTGTTTTCCTTCGAGAAACTCCAAAAAATCCAGCCTAAGGAATCATTGATTAAGTCCTGTACCCCCTGCAACAAATCCCCTGACCGACCGTCATATCATGTCCGATAAGCAGGAATCAACGGGCAAACGTCGAATTAAACAATTAGTATTAAAAGCAAGACAATGGCCGAGATAAACAAACACACGAAACTCCGGGAGTGGATCATGGTGACTCAGATATTTTTATCAAATTTGAAAAAAGCGGCCGCGCTTACGTTGTGTCTCGTCCTGGCTTCAGCGCTTGTTATACCATCTTTTGTTTATGCCGAAGGAAAAGTCGTGCGCGTCGGCTGGTACGACTCTCAGTTCAATTACTCGGACCGTTTCGGACGGCGCTCCGGCTATGCTTACGAATATCAGCAAAAAATCGCCGCCTATACCGGCTGGACTTACGAATATGTCGAAGCGAGCTGGCCGGATCTTTTCGATATGCTGAAAAAGGGCGAGATCGACCTGCTGAGCGACGTCTCTTACACGAAGGAACGCGAAGGAACGATGCTGTTTACCTCTTTGCCGATGGGCGTGGAAACATATTATCTCTATGTGCCCGTGGACCACAAGGACATCCGCATGGAAGACCCCGCCTCCCTGAACGGTAAAAAAATCGGCGTAAACAGAAACAGTTACCAACGGGGACTCTTGATTGAATGGGCGAAGCGAAACGCAATCGACTTGGAGGTCGTCGACCTGTCGAACACCGATCACGACGCCGTCGAAATGCTGAAGAACGGAGGGATCGACGCCTTCGTCGCCATAGACGCGCACGAGGACGAACGCGTCTATGTGCCTTTATTCAAGATGGGCTATTCCGAGTTTTTCTTTGCTGTGAGCAAGAGCCGGCCCGACCTTCTGGGCGAGCTGAACGTCGCGATGAGCAAGCTCCAGGACGAAAACAGATTCTTCGACCAGCAGATGCATGAAAAATACTTTGTCGGCCCCGCCGCGTTCCTCTCTCCCTCCGAGGCAGACTGGCTCGCCCATCACGGCACGATTCGCGTCGGCTACTCCGACGACTATCCCCCCTTCTGCGGGACCGACCCGAAAACCGAGCAGCTACAAGGCGCGCTGAAGGACTATCTTGAGCTTGCGTCCACCTGCACGAAAAACGCGAAAATTGATTTTGAAGCGGTACCGTATAAGACATTCGACGCCGCGCTTGACGCCCTTCGCGCCGGAGCCGTCGACTGCGTGTTCCCGATCAGTATCAGCGCTTACGACGGCGAAAAGCTGGGCGTCTTAGTAACAGCCCCGATTATGCGGACGGAAATGTACGCGGTCATGCGAAAATCAATCCCTCTCGGCGATCTGAGGGAACGGGAGATGACAGTCGCAGTCAACGCGGGCAATCCGAACTATGAAATGTTTTTCCATGAGTATTTCCCGGACTGGAAAAGCGCGTCCTACGGCAAAACTGAGGAATGCTTCCGCGCAGTGGAGTCCGGGGCTGCGGACTGCGCCCTTGTCAATAATTATCGCGTCGTCCAGACGGACGCGCTGCGAAACAGGCATCATCTGACTGCGCGCACCACCGGCGCGACGATGAATTTCTCCTTTGCCGTACGGCGGGGCGACGGCGTCCTCTATTCCATCCTGAACAAAACGGCTCGCCTCGTACCCGCCGCTGCCATAGACTCGGCGCTGACGGCCTATGCTTATCCCGAAGAGAAATTCTCCTTTACCGACTTTTTAAGAGAACATTTGGCGATGGTAATCGCGGCGCTTCTTGCCATCGCAATTTTAGTCATATTGCTTTTGATTCGCAGGACAAAGCGCAAGGCGCAGGCCTTGGAGGAGCGGCTCGCACTGCAAAACCGGCTTTTGGAGCAGGAGCGTCAAGCGCACCGGTCCGACGGGATGATTACCGCCATGGCAGCCGATTATCGAAGCGTCTTTTATATCGACCTCGACAAAGACGAAGGCATTTGCTATCGCGCTACGACAGAGCTCCAAAACGGAATCAAGGAAGGCGACAGCTTCCCGTTCAAACAAACCCTCCTGCAATATGCGAACGACTGTGTCGCCGAATCGGAGCGCACAAACTTTTTGCAGTTTGCAGAGCCAGATAATATCCGCGCAGGCCTTGCAAACGAGCCTATGATCGCCCACCGCTATTTAGCCGTCAAGGATGGGAAGGAATATTACGAGATGCTTCGCATTGTTGACGTCCATCAGGCTGAAGATTGCGAAGATCATACTGTCCATGCTATCTGCGCGGGCTTTTCTGATGTGGACAGCGAAACCCGGGAAGAGATGGCTCAAAAACGCACCCTCTCCGACGCATTAAATCAGGCGGAGGCGGCCAACATCGCGAAAACGTCCTTCCTGAGCTCCATGAGTCACGAGATCCGCACGCCGATGAACGCCATTATCGGGCTCAACGCTATCGCGCTGAAAGACGCCGACCTTCCCCCACGCACCCGCGATTATCTGGAAAAAATCGGCACCAGCGCAAACCACCTGATGGAACTGATCAACGGCATTTTGGACATGAGCCGAATCGAAAGCGGCCGCATGACAATCCGAAATGAAGAATTTTCCTTCCGCGCGATGCTGGAACAGATCAACACCATGATTCACGGTCAATGCCAGAACAAAGGCCTGCAATACGACTGCCAACTCATGGGACAGGTCGACGATTACTACCTCGGCGACGACATGAAGCTCAAGCAGGTCATCATAAATATTCTCGGAAACGCCGTCAAATACACGCCCGCTCCGGGGACGGTCTCCTTTATCGTGGAGCCGCTGACGCAATACGAGGGCAACGCCCCCATGCGATTCATCATGAAAGACACGGGCATTGGCATAGACGCAGATTTCCTGCCCAAGATATTCGAACCCTTTTCCCAAGAAGACGAAAACAAATCCAACAAATACGGCAGTACCGGTCTCGGCATGGCAATCACCAGAAACATCGTGGAAATGATGAACGGCAAGATTGAAGTGGAAAGCGAAAAAGGCGCAGGCTCCACCTTCACCGTCACCATTCCTTTGAAAACTACGGACAGAACCGATCATATCGGCGCCGACGACGTCCGCCCGCAGGATCTTCACGTCCTGATTATCGACGACGATCCCGGCTCTTGCAAGCATTCGCAATTCGTCTTGGATCTCGCGGGCATAGCAGCCGACGTCTGCAACAGCGGCAAGGAAGCCTATGAGATGATAGCACTCGCGCAGGCGCGGCAGCAGCCGTACAACCTGATTCTCGTAGACTGGAAGATGCCGGAACAGGACGGACTGGAAGTGACCCGGACCATCCGCGAAAAATACGACAAACCTTCTGCCATCATCATCCTGACTGCTTACAGTTGGGACGAAATCAGGGATGAAGCGCTGGCCGCAGGCGTTGACAGCTTCATAGCGAAACCCCTGTTCGCCTCCGGCGTCATGCAGGAATTCAAACAGGCCCTTCAGCGCAAGGACGCAGTAAAAAAAGAACCGCCCCGCGCGAATCTTGCCGGGAAACGCGTCCTGCTGGCGGAAGACATGCTGGTCAACGCGGAGATCATGAAAGAAATCCTCCGTATGCGCGAAATGGAAGTGGAACATGCGGAAAACGGCCAAATCGCCGCGGATATGTTCGCGGAGCATCCGGAAGGATATTACAACGCTATCCTGATGGACGTCCGAATGCCGGTAATGGACGGGTTGCGCGCAACGGAAACCATCCGCGCGATGGACCGCCCCGACGCCAAGACAATCCCCATCATCGCCATGACCGCCAACGCCTTCGACGAAGACGTACAACGCTCCTTGCAGGCAGGCATGAACGCCCACCTCAGCAAACCGGTGGAAATGGAAAAACTCTTTGAAACCTTGGAAACGCTGATACGAGAAGATTGAAAAGAATGCCGTTCCTACTTTAAAACACTTCGACTGGCAGCTTCGGCTGCCAGTTTTTTATGCCGTAAAATGAATCTCGTACTATTCATCGGCGTCATTATTCTAAACCTTGTAATGTTTTTTCTTCATGAACACATCGCATCAAAACAAATTCATAAAATACTTTGCCAGATGAAACCTTGAAAAGCTTATATTGTCATGCTTCGAACCAATTATGAAAACTCTTTCAGGTTATGTTCGATTGTTTCACGTGAAACATTTTTTCGGTTTTATATTTTTCATTCACTAACGTTTTTTCAAAATTTAAAGCCGTCAAAGGCCTATCATTTCAAGGATAAGATGGATTATGAAAAAGTTTTCAGGTTATGTTCGGTTGTTTCACGTGAAACATTCTTTCGTTTTTTCTTTTCACTGAATCAAACTCACACTTGAGCCGTTTTATCTCATAACAGCCAAAATCAAAAAAGACGCTTCTCTCGTGCGTTTCCGGGTTGTTGCCCCAAACGACACGAAAGCAAGCGTCTATTTTGTATAACGCGTTCAAATTCAGTTTAAGTATCTAAAGCAATAACGGAAAATCTTATCGGCTATCGTACCCGGTCGTAACTCGACGGGGCGCTCCGTCATCTGGCTCGTTTTATAAAACCAAGTATTTCTGCTGTACCGGAACCACCAGTCGACGACCTCTGCAACCTCGCCGTCACGCACATTCTTCACTGAAACCAGAATAGTATCCGGCTTTTCTTCGATAGTTTCTTCAATAATATAGCACTCGTATGCGTCCTCGTTTCCGATGAAAATATCTGCCGCATAGGTCTTCTGCTGCGAGAATATCAGAGTAAGAGCCAATACGACCAGCAACGTAATTTTTCTCATAGCCAATTCCCTCCACTTAGTTTACCGCGCATAGGTTGTCAAGAATAGAATTATCAGAGGTCGGCAGCCGTTCTGATATGATCGATTGCTTCTTGCAGGATTTGGGCTTCGTCGGCACCGTCTATATCAAACCCCACGGCTTTGATCAGCTTCACGTTCTTGATTCCGTAGAAGTTCTCGGCCAAGGCTTTTACGTACCCATAGCCGTATTCTTCCGGACAGAATGCTCCGCCTGCCGTAGTCACATAGTACAAAACCTTTGCTTTGCATAACGGCTGCGGAAATCCGTCGCTTGTATAGGAAAATGTGATCCCCATCACATTGATCTGCTCGAAATATTGTTTGAGAATGGCCGGAAAAGAAAGGTCCCAATAAGGGGCGGCGACCACGATTTTCTCGGCGGCCGCAAATTCCCTTGCCAATGCGAATCTGGGCGCGTCATACGCTTCTTTTTCCAGAAGGGCGTCTTTGGTTTTGAGAAATTCTTCATCTACCAGCGGCATGTCTACATCCAGAAGCCGAACCTCATGAATCGGCTCGCCGATTTTTTTGATGAGTTCGTCCGCCAGTCTCTTTGTTCTCGACTGGCTCCGTGCACAGGCATTGATAAATAAGACCATAGTTTAATCCTCCACTCTTGAACGCATAATCTCCAGTAGTTATATTATATCATAATTATTGCCGTATTCATCATGCACGGCAGATATTACAAACTTTCAACTTTCTGCTAAAATAATAAGAGCAAGTTGAGAAAAGAGTCGTTACAATAACGGTGATACCGAATACCTATGAGCCGAGTAACTCCACAGGAGGCTAAATCATGAACGACAATTCGACGCGCCGGCGGAAGCACGGCGCCCGGCTATACAACGTCCTTTTCCCCATGTGGATGTTCTATCTGTTTCCCACATGGCTTTGGCTCGTCATCCTTCCCGCTAATTTCGCCATCGACAGCCTGGTGCTATGCCTTGCCATGCGACGGCTTGGAATTGCAGGACGGCGGGAAATTTGGCGGAAGAGTATTTTCCGCATTTGGGCCATCGGCTTCCTGTCCGATTTTTTAGGCGCGCTGCTGACGCTCGGATTGATGCTGATGATTGACGCTGCGCATCTCTCATGGGACGTTTATCTGTTTCCGGGCACGACGCTGCTGGCGATTCCGGGCGTCGTACTTTCGGGCGCCCTCATATACATGCTTAACAAGCGATACGCCTTCGTGAAATGTATGTCGGACGAGAGGCAGATTCATAAGCTGAGCCTTGCTCTGGCAGTTTTCACCGCGCCTTACGCAATGCTTATTCCCCTATACGGATGAAGATTCCAATTTCAACTGCTAATGTGAAGAAACTGGATAGAAGCAAACGTGTTATAATCATGAGAAACGGGACGAGAATTCCCACAGGGATATACAATTTATTGCAGGAATCACGAAAAGTCTCCATTTATTATGAAAACCATAGAATAATATGATAACAGGAAGGATATATTATGTGCGGACGATATGGCGCAGACGATAAAGTAAACGATTGGCTGACGAAGCATTGCGAAATTCCCTCCGGCGACATTTTGCGGGTGGGCGACGTCCGTCCGGGGGAACGCACCACCGTCATCGTCAAAGGAAATGCAAAGCCGCGCGGCGTTTCGATGACATGGGGCATACAAGGAAAAGACAGTCTCATCATCAACGCCCGAAAGGAAACAATATGGGATAAACCAACCTTCCGGTATTTGATCCAAAACCGACGATGCTTGTTGGCCGCCTCTTGCTTTTACGAATGGGACAGCAGCAAACACAAAGCTACGCTCTATGGGGAGAACGATGAAACATTATTCTTGGCCGGCGTTTATCAACAGGAGGCAGAGGGCGGACGATTCGTCATTATCACCGCGCCCGCCGATGAAACCGTGAGGCCGATTCACGACAGGATGCCCGTGCGGATTCCCGCATCGCTTATCGACGACTGGCTGTCCGACACGGAAAAGGCGCGGGAGATTCTGGACACGGCGACGGTTCCCCTTCGCAGGGAGCAAGCCGTCGAGCAGATGAGCCTATGGGAGTAAGATACGGGCACAAACACGATAAAAAGAAACAGGGATGGAGAAATCAACTGATTTCCCCATCCCCGGGCTGACCATATTTTCGTAATATTATATGGAAAACAATACCGAATCCAAGAAGTCGACGAGCTCATTCATTTCCGGCTTGGTAATCTGCCCCGTCGCTCCCAGCATCTCGCCCTTGCTGCGCATCTCGTCATTGATGAGGGAAGAGAACAGGATGACGGGAATCCCGCGCAGTTCCTGATCGTCGCGAATCAACTTGAGGAGCCTGTGACCATCCATCTTGGGCATCTCGATGTCCGTGATGACAGCCCCGCGTCCCATGTCGGGGCCGGGCCCCTCTTCCGGATGCAGGAAATTCCATGCGTCAAGTCCGTTGACGAAGGCCGCGACGTTTCCATAGCCTGCATCATTGAGCGTCCCCACCACCATATTCCGAAGCATCGTGGAATCCTCGGCAACCACGATGGGCGCAGTTCTGCGCATCTCCTGCAGATTGTCGTGCCGGCTTTCCACTTCCGTGAGCTTCTTGTTGATCTGCGGATTCACCTCCGCAATGATCGACTCGAAGTCCATGAGCTGCACGATTCTATCCCCGAATCGCACCAGTCCTACCACTCGGGAAACGCCCCCGACCTGCGGCGGCGACTCCATGTCGTTCCAAGATATCCGATGAATCCGCAGCACTTCATCCACGAGGAACCCGATAGCATAGGCGTTGATTTCCGTGACAATAATGCTCTTGCACTGCGTGCCTTGTCCATGCTTCATGCATCGCGGCAAGTTGACCACCGGAATGGTGCTCCCGCGAAGCGTAATCACGCCATCCAGATACGGATGAGCCTTCGCCACCTTTGTAATTTTAAACAAGGAGCTTTGGATAACCTCGCGCACTTTTGCCACGTTGATTCCATAGCGAACTCCGCCCACCGAGAACTCCACGATCTCGAATTCATTTGTTCCCGACTCCAGCAGTATCCCGTTCTTCTCGACAGCCACGACAATATCATCCTTTCACATTTTTCAAAAAGGATATTTCGTATAACCCGACCGTTGAACAGTTCTGTCCGGTCACACAGTTTCATTCCCTTTGGATATTATAGTTTAGCATCGGCAGATTATCAAGCATTTCCCCTTCATGGCAAAAAAACAAATACTCGCGCTATAATTACTCCAAACATAACTGCATAAAGTAAGCCCCAACGTCGTTTGACAGAAGCTGCCGTCGTCCTTATACTGAAACCAAGCTGCTGTGCTTTCATGTGTTCACCCCATCTTACTTGAAAGGAAATATATCTCATGGGAATCATTGCGATGCTGCTCTCTCTTCTCGTCTTGACTTTCTTATATCGAAGAATGATTGCAAGGGACGTTCCCGAGACAATCGGAAGAAAACAGGCGCTCGTTCCGGTCTTGCTCGGCTTCGTCTCTTTGCCGCTGGCGCTAATTTTCACCTTCGCATGTGTGGGAAGCCTTATAAATGCCGTCGGTTATACGCCTACAGACCATCCCCTGCTCGCGCAGTCCATCATATCCGCATTTTTATTCGCCGGTCTGACGGAAGAACTCGCAAAATTCCTCATGATCGTAGCGGCCTTCAAAGTCTTCAGGAGCACCGTGAGGAACGTATACGAATATATGCTGATAGGAGCGGCCGTAGGCTTTGGATTCACGCTTCCCGAAGAATTCCTGTACGGTTCTGATTTGATCACGTTTCTGCTTCGGCTGGATTTTATCGCCGGACATCTTGTATTCGGACTCATCATGACCTATTACCTTGGCCTGGCAGAGCACAAGAAAATCACGAACCAGGGCTCGCCGGCCAAAGAATATCTCTTCGCGCTTCTGATTCCGATCCTCCTGCACACGCTTTACGACGCCTGCACGGTAAACAACAAATTCCTGTCTCACAATGATGAAAATATACAAGGCATCGGCGTAATCATAGGGCTTGGCTGGTCGCTGGCCGCGTTTGTCCTTCAAATCGTGATCCTCCTGAAATACAAAAAGAACGCAGGAAAGCTCTGCTCTCTGCGTCTGCTGCCGGAAGAATCCTGACAGCTCAGGGAACAAAAACAACATGCAGAAGATATGCCAGTTGTTTTGTGATATAATAAGGCCGAGGTGATTGCGATGACCGCAACGTCCTGTAAAGAAATCATGGACGCCATGAAACGTCAAGAAATCTGCGGATATTACCAGCCTAAATACGACGCTACCACAGGAAAACTCGCAGGAGCGGAGATACTTGCCCGATGGGTCAAGCCAGACGGAAGCCTGTTATTGCCGGAATATTTCGTTCCCGTCCTCGAAACCTGCGAATCCATTAACACACTGGATTGGCTCATGGCGGAGGAAGCCTGCCGTACAATCAAGACGCTGGGGCGGCATGCAATCCCGATCGCGATCAATTTCTCCCGATACCATATTCGGGAAAAAGATTTCTCTACGCGCCTTTCCGGCCTCCTCCAAAAATACGGGACTGACCCGGAGCTGCTGGAAATCGAGATCACCGAATCTGCCCTGATTGATGAAAACGAGTATATCTTAGAATGGATCAATCAAATCCATTCGCTGCATCTCAGAGTCGCACTCGACGATTTCGGAAGCGGCCTGTCCTCCTTGCAATTTATGAAGGATATGCCCATCGACATCCTGAAAATCGACAAATCCCTGCTCAGCGGAAACTGCGCAACAGACAAAGAACGAATCGTTCTCGAAAGCATCTTCTATTTCGCCAACCGCCTGCACTTAGACACGGTAGCGGAAGGCGTGGAAACCGAAGAACAGCTTGGATTCCTGAAGACCTGCGACTGCAAAAAAATCCAGGGATACTACTTTGCGAAGCCCCTGTCCAGCGAGAAATTTATCGCCCTATGCCAAAAAAATGCCGTGAAAAAGGCGGAATCGCTGGACATCCTTGAATTCCAGACTCCCATGAGCGCAACACAACTCCTTCTGTCCGCCGTCTTCCAAAAGTATCCGTTGGTCATATTTGCCAATTTGACAAAGAATAGTTATTACATGATGTCCTACGACAATTTCACGACCAAGGAATGCGCCGCCACAGGGAGGTTTGACGAGCTAATCCAAAACGCGGCTTCGACCATCCACCCAGAAGACAGGGATGCCTTCGTACGAACATTTGACCGGGAAAACCTGCTGAAGATATATCGCTCAGGAACGAAAGCAGCAGGTGTGTGGATCAGACAGATGGGAGATGACGGTATATACAGAGAGATCGAGTCGATGGATTATTTCGTGAAGAATCCGTCGTCAGATGACGTGCTTGTAATAAATTTCAGCGGCGCTGTCGAAGATCGCCACTGAGCAATAAAAACCACTCAACAGAATTTATCAATAGCTGTTGAGTGGTTTTTTGTTAACCAACATATTTCCTGCCGGACAATAAAAAGCCGGAGGCCGCTATGTGACAGTCTCCGGCAATGTAAAAATGCCGGACGGAGTAGAATGTGCTATAATCATGACAGAGAAAAATACTTTGGAGGTGGCGGAATGAAGAGATTATCAGGACGAATCGCGTTGTTGGTTTGGCTGCTGGCGGCGGCGCTGTTAACCGGCGTTTCCTCGGCGTCGGCTGAGACGACGCCGGGATTTTATGTGCGACGAAACGGGAACGGGTGCGTCAATGCCCAGATGAACGTCATCGTGCTGCCGAATATCGGACCGGTGATTTCTGTGTCGGCCTGCGACTATCAGGGGGCCGAAGAACTTATGGCGGAAGATTGGCAAGCGCGCCCCGTCATCCGGCTGGGCGGGACAATCCAGGCGATGCAGCGCGGCTACGGTGCCCGCTTCGTCATCGGCAGCCGGACCATTCCTCAGCCGGACGGGCCTGCGGTCACGGAGTCCCTCCCGACACGGGGACTGCCTTCCGTTGAAGCGGAGACGAAACCCCGCCGGATTATCCTGAAGTCCCTGTCGCCGGACAATGCGGGTCCGGATGTCTCCGGCGTCTATGAGTTCGCAGGGCTGACTCCGTCGCCGGACGGGTTCAAGGCCTTCGCCCTGCTGGAGTGGCTCCCGAGAAAAGACACCGGTTTCAATCCTTGGACGGAAGACTGCCGCTATGAAATCACCGAGCTGGACGGCTCGAAAAACAGGGCGACGAATCTCTATCCGGCACTGGGCGCCGATGTCTGCGGATATGCAATCAAAGTCTTCGACGGGTCCGACGACTCACTCCGGGATTCCTTCGTGGTTTCGTATTTCCTGGAAGCCGTTTACCGCGTGACGCCCGATGGGCAGGCGGCGCTGATTTTCCGGACCGCGGAGCCGAAGGGATGAGAGACGGCTCCGGGGAACCGCTTCCGGGTATCCGGCGTTCTTCGCGCCTGTTGTTTAATATGGCTAATATTATAACCGGCATTCGGATTCTCTGTAGTATAGCTTTGTTGTTTTTTCCCGTGTTTTCACCCGCATTTTATACTCTGTATATCATTGCCGGTATCAGCGACATGATAGATGGTACAGTTGCGAGAAAAACAGGAACCGTCAGCGAATTTGGATCGAAACTGGATACGGTGGCCGATCTTGTTCTGGTAATCATATGCCTGCTAAAGCTGATTCCGGTTCTCCATATACCAACGTGGCTTATGATCTGGATCATCGTTATTGCTGTTATCAAGGGGATCAATCTGATATCCGGATATATAATGCAAAAGCACTTAATTGTCTTACACACAGTAATGAATAAAGTGACGGGTATACTGCTGTTTGCACTTCCGATGACAATTACGTTTATTGATTTAAAATTCAGCGGAGCGTTCGTTAGTGTGGTGGCGACGTTTGCCGCGATACAGGAATGGCATTATATAAGGACAGAATAGTGTAACATCGGTAATCACAAAACGCAGATTGAATGGAAAACAGCCAAGCTCCCCACTACCGATATGACGGCGGAGAGCCTTCGCATAAAGTTAGAAAAAAGTTGCGGTAAGAAATTCTTACCGCAGCTTTTTTGTGCGCCAATCCCACGCATCATTATTTTGCACTCTTTTTCGTTCGTCAGAGAATCGTTTTGAATTGCATGGCTGTCTCCTAAATCATATCCGTGAAATTGGAGGAGATTTCAGTTTAGTTTAGAATTTTCATCTTGATAGTTCAAGTCGTGCTATAATACAGGCAGATGACGTAATGATTTTGGGTTATGCAGGTGAATCATTTCATGGACAACGCAAAGCAATTTACTTGGAAGCACTATATTTATCTTCTGATATGGTGGTTGAGCATGGGGTATGCTCTGGATAAGAACACCGTAATGCTCGGACTGATGCTGGCGCCTGCGTTCTTTCTCATTACAACATATAAACTCTTTGGGAAACTTATCATTCTCATGGTCGTTGTTTTTGCCTTGACTGCGATTTTTCCACCGCTTGCAGCGTTAATAGCTGGAGTGGCATTCATCATCTTCTTGCTGAAGATAAAGTTCCTATGGAACAACTGGAGAGCCTTGCTGGTTGGGATGTACGCTTACGGCGTCTATTTGCTGATCGTGCTGTTCAATAACTTTTTCTATAATCATGCGGTAATACGGCTCGCGGGGAAAATCATTGGTTTTTTTCAAGAAGGATCAGAGGCGGCGATTTTCCTGATCGGGGAAAATGGCGTTGAGACCACGCAAAGCATGGTGCTTTATGGAACAAATGCTGCTCATATCTCCTCGTATGTGTTCCCGCTTATCTTGACTATCATCTTTCATCTATTGCTCCGGTGGTTGTACGCTCACGGATATAGTACGGACAGAGCTTTCTACATCATGGGGCTGACGCCGCTTATAATGATGGCGTTTATCTTGCCGTTTATCAAGATTGATATTGACGGGCATGAGATTTTCCATGGCTCGCTTGCCGATGGCGTTGATGCTCTTGACACATCGGATGCTGTTGATGCCCGTGATGCCACCGACGCAGTGGATGCGCTCAACACTTCGGACGCTGCGAATGGATTTGACAAGGCGCTTTCTTTGAAGTCCGACGTCGAATTATCTCCAAAAGTAATTTCAACGCTGGAAGACCATTCGGCAGCATTTTCGCCTGCGGCAGAGGCATCTACAGCCTCATCCGCAGCGCAAGGCATACACTCGGCGGAGAAGCAGTCGAAACAGGATGATTCTATCAATGATGGCGCTATTGTTCCTGAAGATACGGTTCAATATGTGAATTACATGCCAGTTGAAAAAAGATAATAGCACAATAATAGCGCTCACCTGATTGTACTGACCCCCATAAGTTAGATTAAAATCTAACTTATGGGGGTCAGTACAATGTGACGTTCTCCGGCTTTTTTAGGAAGCTGGACGGTACAGGGCGTCGGATAATCACGGCTGACGGAACAAGCTCCCTATTGATGAGTCCGATTCATCAACGGGAGCTTGTTCGACGCCTACGAGCAGTATTGACGATACGTTCCTGCATAAACTGTAATTTATCCATTTATCCAGTCCTGAAGCCCTTTAGCTATTTTTTTATTGGTATCTCTACAGTATTCAAACAAGCCGCCACCAGCCGCGTTTTCAAGCATAGCGTCATCCAGCTCTAAATCCTGAAGTTCAGCAAAATAAGCCTCCGCCTCTTCCTTGCTGATTTCAATGCCTTCACTCTTGGCATACTCCCTAAGTTCCTCAGGCGTTTCGCAAGCCATTGCCTTTACGATCATTTCCTTCGTGATTTCCTTCTCATTGATCGGCATGATAGACTCCTCCCTTATCTGTTAATT
>JAEERZ010000217.1 GCA_016286075.1 Selenomonadaceae bacterium | reverse complement strand
TGATTGCGGATCACAGCGATTATTTGGATTTGCTAAAGGAATTGCGGGAGGTGCCGGGCGTAAAGAAGGTTTTCATTCGTTCGGGAATCCGTTTCGATTATTTGATGCTCGCAAAGGATGATTTTCTGGAAACGGTCTGCCGCCATCATATCAGCGGGCAGATGAAGGTCGCGCCGGAGCATATCAGCGACCGGGTGACGCGGCTGATGGGGAAATCGGAGCGCAATGTGTATCTTCGTTTTGCCGAACGCTTTCGGAAAATCAATATGCGGCTCGGCAAGAAGCAGTATCTGGTTCCTTATTTCATGTCCAGCCATCCGGGGGCGACGATTGACGACGCGGTGGAACTGGCGGAGTTTATCCGCGACCTCGGATACCGACCGGAGCAGGTGCAGGATTTCATCCCGACGCCGGGAACGCTTTCGACGGCCATGTATTATTCGGGCATTCATCCGCTGACGGGCGAGGCGGTCTATACGGCGAAGACGCCGAAGGAAAAACGGCGTCAGCGCGCGTTGATGCAGTATTGGCTCCCGGAAAACCGGCCCGTCGTCCGTGAAGCGCTTCGTTTGGCGCATCGTGAGGATTTGATCGGATACGGCAAGCAATGTCTCGTACGTCCGGAAACGGGCGCAGGTACTAACCAAAGCCGAAGTCGAAAAGACGGACGGGAACCTGCGCAAACATCAGGACATAAAAAAGCGCCTGCGTTGCTGCGCGGCAGACGAAAGATAAAATTGAGAAATGAAGGTGCGGGAAAATGAGATGTCCTTATTGCAAGCAGCTCGACAGCCGCGTCATTGATTCGCGGGCGGCCGACGACGGAAACTCGATTCGCAGACGACGCGAATGCACTTCCTGCGGTCGCCGGTTCACGACTTACGAGGTCGTGGAAAAAATGCCGCTGATGGTCATCAAAAACGACGGCCGGCGTGTGGTCTTCGACAAGGACAAGCTGCTGAACGGTCTGATTCGTTCCTGCGAAAAGCGGAATATCCCCACTGAGCGCGTCGTGGCGCTGGCGGACGAAATCGAGCGGGAGCTTCGGAATACGATGGAGCGGGAAGTCACGACGAAGGCCATCGGCGAGCTTGTCATGGAAAAACTGAAAAGTTTCGACGAAGTCGCGTATATCCGTTTCGCGTCCGTCTATCGGAAATTCGCGGACATCAGCATGTTCAAGGAAGAATTGGAAGAACTGCTTCGGTCGCGGGCGGACAAGAACTGACGCGGAGGAAACGGCTTGAATTGGAAATTGAAGGAAAAGCTGGCGGCGCGCCTCTCGCGGGAACAAGGGCATTATATTTATCCCGCGGGAGGCAGAACCCGGTTTGCCCTGGCTTATCCGAATTCGTATTTCGTCGGGATGTCAAATCTCGGCTTTCATATTGTTTACGACGTTTTGAATCGCAGGCCGGATACCGCGTGCGAGCGTTTTTTTTTGCCCGACGGGCGAGAGCTTGACGAGTATCGGCGAACCCAAACGCCGCTGCTCAGCATGGAGACGCAGTCTCCGCTTGCCGAATTCGCCGTCGTGGGCTTTGCCGTTTCTTTTGAGATGGATTATTTCCATCTCTTGGATATGCTCGCGGCGGGGCGCGTACCCGTGTTGGCGTCGGAGCGCGGCGAGTCGGATCCGCTGGTGATCGCGGGGGGACCCTGCGCGACGTTCAATCCCGAGCCCCTTGCGCTGTTCGTGGACGCCTTCATCATCGGAGAGGGCGAGGAAACGGTTGGGCGTTTTATGGACGCGTATCATGGCGCGAAAGCCGAAGGCGCGGCGCGGAAGGAAATTCTCCGACGTCTTGCTCATATTCCCGGCGTCTATGTGCCGTCGCTGTATGAGCATACCTATAAGGACTCGGGCGCGCTGGACGCCATCCGCCCCGTCGGGGGCGCGCCTCCGCGCGTCGAGCGGCAGTGGGTGAAGAATCTTGACGATTATCCGGCGCATACGGTGGTCGTGACCGACGAGACGGAATTCAATCTGTATCTGATCGAGACGGCTCGGGGCTGCGGGCGCCACTGCCGATTCTGCATGGCCGGGTATTGTTTCCGCAGGCCGAGGAATCGTTCTCTCTCCGTATTGAAGGAAATGGTGAAAGCTGCGAAGGCGTACGGAAAACGGATCGGGCTGATGGGGGCGGCGATTTCCGATTATCCCGAGATCGACGCGCTTTCCGAATACATCCTTTCGGAAGGGCTGACGATGTCGGTGGCCTCTTTTCGCGCGGATTCCGTGACGGAGACGATGATTCGGTCGCTTGCCGAGAGCGGGATGCAGACCATTACCCTTGCGCCGGAAGCGGGCAGCGCGCGGATGCGTGCCGTCGTCAACAAGGGCATCGGGGAAGAGCATCTGTTTCGCGCGATGGATCTCGGCATGTCGGCGGGAATTCGCCATTACCGTTTGTATATCATGATCGGGCTGCCTTATGAGACCGACGAGGATATCGATGCGATCGCGGAACTGGCGAACCGGCTCAAGGATTATTTGGAGGCGCACGCCAGCAAGGGAACGCTGACGCTCAGCGTCAATCCGTTCATCCCGAAGCCGTTTACGCCGTTCCAGTGGGCGCCCATGGCGGACAAAAAATATGTCGAGGCGGCGTTCAAGCGGTTGAAAAAACTGGCGTATTCCCGCAAAGGCGTCGAGTTGATTGCCGAACCGGTAAAGTCCGCTTACATTCAAGGCGTCCTTGCCCGCGGTGACCGCCGCGTCTCCGGTGCGCTTTACCGCGCGCATCAAATGGGCGGCTCGAAAGCGTTTCATCGCGCCATGAAAGAGGAAGGCTTGGAAGAGGCGTTTTACTTGCATCGGGAATATGGGCGGCGGGACGCGCTTCCGTGGGACGTTCTCGATATGGGGATAAAAAAAGAGTATCTTTACGAGGAATGGAAACGCGCCGGACGATTGGAGGCAACGATACCGTGCTTTGACGGATGTCGCCGCTGCGGCGTCTGCGAGGGGTGAGGTGACGCATGGCTTTCGTATTGCATAAAGATGATACCGGCGCGGAGCGTTACGGGACGTTTTCGATATTTCCGGCGGCGGTCGTTCATGCAGTATCTACGCGTCACGGCGGCGTGAGCATGCCGCCGTATGATTCGATGAATCTTGCGCTGCACGTTGGGGACGACGCGGCGGACGTCGTGGAAAACCGCCGTCGTTTTCTCGGTCTGCTCGGTCTTGATTTCGAGCGATTGACGACGCCGGAGCAGGTCCACGGCGACAATATCGTGCGCGTCGGCGAGGCCGAGGCGGGGCGCGGTCGACTCTCCTATGCGGATGCGATACCGGAAACGGACGCGTTGATGACGGACGTGCCGGGAATTCCGCTGATGCTTTGTTTTGCGGACTGCACGCCGATTCTGCTGTTCGATCCCGTACACCGTGCGGCGGCAATCGCTCACGGCGGATGGAAAGGAACGGTTCGCTCGATTGCGGCGAAAACGGTCCGCGCCATGGGCGACGCTTACGGCACGCGCCCCGAGGATTGCTTTGCGGGTATCGGCCCGGCCATCGGACCGTGCTGTTATGAGGTCGGCGGCGAAGTGGCGGACGAATTTCGCCAAGCGTTTCCGCAATTCGCGGAGGATATCCTGTCGGAGGAAAACGGGAAAATCCGTCTTGATTTGTGGCAGGCGAACCGGTTGCAGTTAGAGGACGCGGGGCTTTTGCCCGAGCATATCGACGTGGCGGGCGTTTGCACTTCGTGCCATGCGCGGACGTTTTATTCCTATCGGGCGGAAGGGCCGACGATTGGACGTATCGCGGCGGTCATGGCGATTCGATGAGGTGAAAGGGGAAAGAGAAATGAGTGATATTGCGGAACAGCTTCACGCGGTGGAGCGGGAAATAGAGGCGGCAAAAGAGCGTCGACACGCAGGAAAAGACGAGCCGGTGGGATTGATTGCCGTGACGAAAAACCACGGCGTCGAGGCGATGCGCGAAGCCATCGACGCGGGGGCGGCCATCATCGGCGAGAACCGCGTGCAGGAGGCGGCGCAAAAAAAAGAAACGCTGGAACGAAGCGTTTCATGGCATTTGATCGGACACTTGCAGACGAACAAG
>JAEERZ010000216.1 GCA_016286075.1 Selenomonadaceae bacterium | reverse complement strand
CATCCTCGAAAACCCCACCATCGAGCATATCCCCACGGACGCGGAGATTCCCAAGCTCCTGACGGAACTGTCGGAGCGCATCGCCGACCTGATGGCACGCCGCTCGCTGGAGGATAAGATCGAGAAGAAGATCGCGGAAAAGCTGGAGGAAAACCATCAGGACTACGTGAAGGACATCCGCATGCAGGTCCTGGAAGAGGAACGCCCGCAGGACGAATCGCCGCAGGCGAAGCTGCGCCGCGAAGCTTTGGAGAAGCTGGACAAAGTCAAGCTCACCCAGTCCGTGATGGAGCTTCTGCGCCCGAAAACGCTGGAGGAAATCGTGGGCCAGCCCCGGGCCGTGCGCTCACTCCTGGCCAAGCTCTCCTCCCCCTACCCCCAGCATCTGATCCTCTACGGGCCGCCCGGCATCGGCAAGACCACCGCGGCGCGCCTCGTGCTGGAGCAGGCAAAGAAAGTGGCGCTGTCGCCCTTCGCGGAGGACGCGCCCTTCGTGGAAACCGACGGCACCACGCTGCGCTGGGACCCCCGGGACATGACGAATCCCCTGATCGGCTCCGTTCACGACCCGATCTATCAGGGCGCGCGCCGGGACCTTGCCGACGTCGGCGTACCCGAGCCGAAGCCCGGCCTCGTCACCGACGCCCACGGCGGCGTCCTCTTCATCGACGAGATCGGCGAAATGGACGTAATGCTCCAAAACAAGCTGCTGAAAGTCCTGGAGGACAAGCGGGCCTTTTTCGAGTCCACCTATTACGACCCCGCCGACCCGAAGGTGCCGCCCTATATCAAGAAACTCTTCGACGAGGGCGCGCCCGCCGACTTCGTATTGATCGGCGCCACCACGCGGGAAGCGCGGGACATCAGCCCGGCGCTCCGTTCCCGCTGCGCCGAGATCTACTTCGAGCCGCTGACTCCGGCCCACATCGTCCGCATCGTGGAAAACGCCGCGAAGAAACTCGACGCGGCGCTTGCCGACGGCGTCGCCGCCCTGATCAGCGACTACACCGTGGAAGGACGCAAAGCGATCAACCTGCTGGCCGACGCGTACAGCTTCGCATTGGAGCGCGCGCAGGAATCCGGCGAAGGCGTCGTGGTCATCGGGAAAGACGACGTCTACGAAGTGGCGCAGGTCAGCCGCCTCTATCAGTACATCAAGGACCGTTCCTCGGAGAAGCCGGAAATCGGCCACGTTTTCGGCCTCGGCGTCTCCGGCTACCTCGGCTCCGTCATCGAGATCGAGGCGGTGGCGTTCCCCGCCCATGAAAAAGGCAAGGGCGCCGTCCGCTTCAACGAGACCGCGGGCAGCATGGCGAAGGACTCCGTCTTCAACGCGGCCTCCGTCGTGCGCCGCATGACGGGCCTCGAACTCTCCGACTACGACCTCCATATCAACGTGGTCGGCGGCGGCAACATCGACGGCCCCTCGGCGGGCGTCGCCATCCTTTCCGCCGTGGTCAGCGCGCTGACAGGCCGCCCGCTGCGGCAGGACGTGGCCGTCACCGGAGAGATCTCCCTCTACGGGCAGGTCCGGCCCGTGGGCGGCGTCTTCGAGAAAGCCTACGGCGCGAAGCAGTCAGGCATGAAGACCATGATCATCCCCGAAGAAAACAAGAAAGACATCCCCGAAGGCCACCTCGGCCTCGACGTCCGGCCCGTGGAAACGGCGGAAGAAGCCTTCCGCCTGCTCTTCGCCGACGGCTGGACGGACACGGAAAGGAAGGAAGCCAATGGCAACGGCTGAACGAATACCGCCGCAGAATATCGAGGCAGAGCAGGCCGTCCTGGGCGCGATGCTCCTGAGCAAGGAAGCCATCGCCCACGCCGCCGAAAAGCTCAAGCCCGACGACTTTTACCGGGACGCGCATCGCCGCGTCTTCGAGGCCATACTGGAACTCTTTCGCCGCGACGAGGCCGCCGACCTCGTCACCGTCACCGAGCAGCTCAAGAAGACCGACCAGCTCGACAAGGCGGGCGGCATCGCCTTCGTCACCTCGCTGGCCAACACCGTGCCCACCGCCTCCAACATCCAGTACCACACCCGCATCGTCCTCGAGAAAGCGCAGCTCCGGCATCTCATCAACACCTCCACCGAGATCGCGGGCCGGGCCTACGAGGACTCCGAGGAACTGGACGTACTGATGAACGACGCGTTCCAGAAGATCATGGCCGTCACCGGGCGCGGCAGCACCTTTGACCTCACCCCCATCAGCGAGCTCGTCATGGAAGTCTTCCGCAAGACCGACGAACGCTCCCGGATGAAGAACGCCCTGACCGGCCTCGCCTCCGGCTTCGCCGACTTAGACAAGCTGACCTCGGGCTTCCAGCCCTCCGACCTGATCCTGGTGGCGGCCCGCCCCTCCATGGGCAAGACCGCTTTCACCCTGAACATCGCTTCCTACGTCGCCGTGAAGCTCAAACAGCCCGTGGCGTTCTTTTCCCTCGAAATGTCCAACGTCCAGCTCGTCCAGCGTATGCTCTGCGCCGAGGGCGGCATCGACTCCCAGGCCCTGCGCGCGGGAGAAATGGACGACGACGACTGGCAGCGGCTCATCGTCGCCTGCGACCGGCTCACGAAAGCGCCCCTCTACATCGACGACACCCCCGGCATCACCGTCACCGAGCTCCGCTCCAAGGCGCGCCGCATCAAAGCCGAGAAGGGGCTCTCCCTCGTCATCATCGACTACCTGCAGCTCATGCAGGGGCGCAACAGCAGAAGCAGCGAAAACCGCCAGCAGGAAATCTCCGAGATTTCCCGCTCTTTGAAAGCGTTGGCCCGCGAGCTTGGCGTACCCGTCATCGCCCTCTCCCAGCTCTCGCGAAGCGTGGAAGCGCGGCAGATCAAGCGGCCCATGCTCTCCGACCTGCGCGAGTCCGGCTCTCTGGAGCAGGACGCCGACATCGTCATGTTCCTCTATCGCGAGGACTACTACGACAAGGAAACCGAGAACGCCAACATCACCGAGGTCATCATCGCCAAGCACAGAAACGGCCCCATCGACAGCGTCCGGCTCTTCTTCGAGAAACGCTTCACCAAATTCACGAACCTTGCCGTTGAAAACCATTGAATACACAACAAAAAGGGACCGTCGCACGAAGCCAAAACTTCATGCGGCAGTCCCTTTTTTAGTGTGAAGAGTGGAGTTATGACCGGAGAATCATAAACCGAATCACTCCTCACTCCTCACTCCTAACTCCTAACTCCACACGGGTCTCTATAGAAGCTATTTGCGACAGGCCCTCATTGTTTCTCCTGTCAGATCAGTTTCAGTTCGTTGACCTCGCGGACCACGGCGGACTTGATGCCCGTCGGGAGCGCGTGATTCACCTCGATCGCCGACGTATCGACGACCATCTGCATCACCGGCTCCACCTGCTCGCGGGTCAGCTCGTCCTTCGGCGCGGCGAGGCTCATCGCCGTCGTCCTGCCGTTGTCCAGCGCAAAGCGCATATTCAGCGTCTTCGCCATATTTCCACCTCCTTCCTTCTGTTTCTATAGGTTCCGATTCCGCAGGAAACACTGAATCAGTGCTTCCTCTTACTCGCGAACCAGCGTCACCGTGTCCTGCCGCGACACGCCGTTGACAGGGTACACCTGCAAAGCGCCGATGGCCGCAGCCAAGTCGTAGGCGTTATCGTCCGACAGCGCCGGATTGACATGCTGGATCGTGCGGCGGCTGTAAGTCGCGGAGCCGTCCGCCGCCACGCCGGTTTCCACCGAGAGGAAAAGCTTCGTGCTCTCCTTCTGTTTGATCGTCGCCATATTCTCACCTCCTTTCGCCCTTATACATGCCGAAAGGAAATGAAATACAACGAACGGGAAAAATTTCCGCCATGAAAAACGCCGGACTTCACCAGCGACGTCAACATGGCATTTATGTTCTGAATATACGGCAAAGAATAAGCCCAAGTCCTCCCCTTGAGGGGAGGGTGGCGCGCAAAGCGCGACGGGTGAGGTGGACTAATACGGTTCTCAACACCTCATCCACCGGCTTCGCCGGTCCCCCTTCCCCAGAGGGGAAGGCAAGGGTTCGTTCACTCCTCACTCTCCACTCTTCACTCTCAGAACATAAAC
>JAEERZ010000215.1 GCA_016286075.1 Selenomonadaceae bacterium | reverse complement strand
CGCGCAGTTCTTCATAAGTCGGCGTCTTCGTCAGCCTTGCGCCCTGCTCGTCGATTTTTTTCAGAAGCGCTTCCAGCTGCTCTCGTGTCAGGTTGCCTTGTTGGTCGTTCAACTCCGCCGAAAACGACGTATCCGCTTCCGAAATATGCTTGCCAAGCGCCTGTACCGTCGACGAGAGGGACTGCTGCCGCTGCGACGATATTTTTCCTATTTCCATTGTCTTCCCCCGCTTCCGAAGACTTCATTCTGCCCGCCTAAATCCGCCAAGACTTCGTTGTCGTCGCTCGGCGCAGTACCGCTGCGCCTTCCTCCTCCGCCTCGCCTTGACGAATTTATCCTGCGCAGAATATACAAACTATTATCGCACTGTTTCTCCAATTACTTTCATTATACCGATTTTACACGGACTTGGCAAGAAATCGCGCCCGTTTCACCAGCCCCTGTGCTCCCGCCAAAAATCCGGACGGAGCATCACCAGCAGCGTGAAAAATTCCAGCCGCCCCAAAAGCGTGATGCAGCAGAGCACCGATTTCACAAACGGAGAAAACGGCGCATAGGTCTCCGTCGGACCGACGACGCCGAAGGCGGGGCCGACGGTGGAAACAGCCGAGACGCTCATGCCTATCGCGTCAAACATGGGAACGCCGTCAAGCATGATCAGCGCCGAAGCGAACACGATGAAAAACAGATAGACAAAAAAGAACAGCCCGACGCGCAGCAGCACCCCCGACGGCACCACTTCGCCGTTCATGCGAACGCTGACGACCATGCGCGGATGCATCCGATGCCAAATATGCGCCGCCGTCATGCGAAGGAGCAACACCGCCCGCGTGACCTTCAGGCCCGCCGCCGTCGATCCGGCGCAGCCGCCGACCATCATCAGGAAAAGCAGCAGACACTTCGCGAAAGTCGGCCAACGGTCGAAATCCGCCGAAGCGAATCCCGTCGTCGAAATCGCGGCGGTTTGAAACGCCGCGTAGCGCAGGGATTCCCATAGCCCATAAATGCCGTCCCGCCAAAGAACCAACCAAAGCAAGACAGTTCCGACCAAAAAAATCACGATGTACGCCTTGAACTCCGTATTTTCCGACAGCGCGCTCCAACCGCGCACATAGACGCGATAATAGAGCGCGAAGCTGACGCCCGCCACCAAAATACAGAACGTTACCGCCATCTCAATGGCAATGCTGTCAAAGTACGCGATGCTCTCGCTGTGCGTGGAGAATCCGCCGGTACCGATGGTCGTCAACGCATGATTGACCGCGTCGAAAGCGTGCATGCCGCAAATCGAGAAAAGCACCGCCGCCATCACTGTCAGAGCGATATAGATGGAAACCAGCGCCGCCGTCATTTCCTTGAGTCTCGGACGCATCCGGTCCTCCGTCGGCCCCACGGATTCCGCTTCGTACATATGGACGACGTTCTGTCCCGCTTTCGGCAAGAGCGTGATAAAGAAAACGACAATACCGAGGCCGCCCAGCCATTGCGTCAGGCTCCGCCAAAGAAGAACGCTCTCCGGCAAAAGCTCCGGCGCAGAAATGACCGACGCGCCGAACCCCGTGAAGCCAGACACACTCTCGAACAAGCCGTCCACAAACGAAAGATGCTCCCCCAGCGTATAAGGCAGCATCCCGCAAAAGGGCGTCATGAGCCACGCCAGTCCCGTAATCGCAATACCCTCCCGGACGGTCATGAGCCCTTCCTCCATATATCCGACCTTCCAGCCCGCACCGCCGATCAGGATACAACAGAAAATGGACAACCCAAAAGAAAACGTCGCCTCGTCATTGTAGGCCGCCGACGTAAAAAAAGGGATAAGCAAAGCGACGCCGCAGACCCAAGCAATTCGCCCAAGAAAATAAAAGACCACGCGCCACTCCAAGCCCATCCCTCATTTCAGTTCATAATTCCGATACAATATCAACCGATTTTATGCAAACAAATTCCGAAACGAATTTTTCAGAGTGAAGAGTTGAGAGTGGAGAGTGAAGATATTACACATTTTATCTCCACTCTTAACTCTTATCTCTCCACTCTTTTTAATCCCAGCCCCGCTCTTTTCTCCAAAAACCCGGACGGAACAATGCAAGCATCGGGAAAATTTCCAACCGCCCAATCAGCATGGAAGCGGCGACCGTCAGTTTCGACGTCGTCGGCAGCGCGGCATAGTTGCACGTCGCCCCCCACTCGCCGAAGCCCGGTCCCACGTTTCCCATCGTCGTTACGGCGAGGGCGATGGAATCGAAAGCCGACGAGCCGTCCCATGTGAAAATCATCGACCAGAGGCACACCAGCGCGCAATAGGCGAACAAGAAATAGCCCGCGCCCAAAAGCACTTCCCGACTGACCGTTCGCCCGCCGAGATGAACCTCTTCCCGCGCAAGAGGCGACAGAGCGCGCCGGCCGCCCAATCCCACCAACTTTGCCACAAGCAAAATCCGGATTACCTTGATGCCGCCGGCCGTAGAACCGGAGCAGCCCCCCACCGCCATCATGAAAAGCAGGCACATCTTGGAAATCGGCGGCCACGTGTCGAAATCCGCCGACACGAAGCCGGTCGTCGAGGCCACCGTCGTCGATTGGAAGATCGCCGTCCGCACGGCCTCCCCCAAATTCATGCCCGACGTCATAAGCTCCGCCGCCAAAATGAACGACGAGACGGCTAACATGACGAGGAAAAACCGCATCTCCACATTTTTCAGCGCCGCCTTTGCTCCATCCCGCAGTATCCCGATATACATCCCAAAATCCAATCCACAGAGCAGCATAAAGAGAATCATGCACCACTCGATGGCAGGACTGTGGAAATAGGCCGCGCTTTCATCGTGGGTGGAAAATCCCCCGGTGGCGATGGTGGACATGGAATGGTTCACCGCGTCGAAGAGCGTCATGCCCGCTCCCCAGTAAGCTGCGACAGCCGCTACCGTCAACGCCGAATAAATAGCAAAAAGAGCCTGCGCCGTCGTCTTCATGCGCGGCCGCGTCCGTCCCTGCACGGGAGTCCCGCTCTCCGTCTCGAAGACCCGCGCCGCGCCCTCGCCGAACTGCGGCAGGAGGGCTACGAAAAAGACGACGATGCCAAGCCCGCCAATCCAGTGGGTCATGGATCGCCACAAAAGGATGCCTCCCGGCATCTCCGAAATGGCGGTGATGACCGTCGCCCCTGCCCCCGTAAAGCCCGAAACCGATTCCAGCACCCCGTCGACGATACCGAGATGACCTCCCGCAATATACGGCACGGAACCAATCAGCGAGCACAAAATCCAGCCCAGACTCGTAATCGCGATGCCTTCCCGAAGCGACATCCCGTCCGCCGAGCTTTTGCCCGTGCGGGCAAGCCCGAAGGAAAGCCCGGCGGAAAGCGCGAACATCAAAAGGAACGGACGCACCGGCTCTCCCGACGCCAACGTGAAAAGAAGCGGAACGAGAGCCATCGCTGAAAGTCCAGACAAAAGCCGCCCAAAGAAAAACGCCATTCGCGCCCAGCTCACGCTACCACCGCCCTTCCCAACGACTGAAGAGCGTCTGGATCACGAACAGGAACGAGAACACCTCCAAGCGCCCAAGGAGCATCAGCGCGCAGCAAAAGAGCCGCCCCCCTTCGCTCATTGCCGCATAGACGCCCACGTCGCCTGCGAGGAGCGCCGCCGGCCCCGCGCTGGTCAAGCAGGCCGCCGACAGTCCCAGCGCTGAAAGCGGAGCGATCCCTCCCAGCGAAAGCGCCATCGCCGCGCCGAAAAATACCGCCGTATACAGCGCAAAAAAGCTCAAAAGCTGCCCCACCATAGTGAGCGGCACTACCCGGCCCAAAGCCGAGACACGAAGCACCATGCGCGAATGCAGCGTCCGCCGCAGTTCCTCAATGGCCGCGTTTGCCAACACCGAGAGCCGAAGAATCTTCAGGCCCCCCGCCGACGACGCGATGCAGCCTCCAATGAAAATCAGCAGGATCAGCACGAAACGATCGAAATCCGGCCAGCCGGCAAGCTGCACAGGATCCATGCCCGTAGTGCTCAAAAAAGCCGCCGCCGCAAAAAATCCCTTCCGCAGGCTTTCAGAACCGCCGTAAGTTCCGC
>JAEERZ010000214.1 GCA_016286075.1 Selenomonadaceae bacterium | reverse complement strand
CAAATCACTTATTCTGTATTATTTCGCGACAAGACGAAAATTTCCTGCAAGAACCGCCGAAAATCACAAAAACGCCCCCGCAGCGCATAGTCGCTTCAGGGACGTTTGCCTTCTATCATCCGAGTTTTTTCGCCGCCTTCGCAAGGAACGGCTCCGACTCCACCGCGAAGCGCGCGTGGGTTCCGTGTCCGATCTCCCCCGCATCGTCGTAAGCGCGCACGGCGAACAAGACTTTTCGGCCTTCCACCGCCGTGACCTCCGCCTCCGCGCGGAAGCCCATGCCCAGCGGCGTCGCCGACGTATGCTCGATATCGAGCGAAATGCCGACGCTGGTCCACCCCTCCGGCAGGAATTCCCCTATCGCGGTGGCGGCCGCCTGCTCCATCAGCGCCGTCATGGCCGGCGTCGCCAGCACCGGCAGGAGTCCGCTCCCTACGGCCCGCGCCGAATGGGCCTCGTCGGAAAGGCCCCTTTCCTCCCGCGTAAGACCGACTTTTATACGCTCCGTTACGTTCATTCGTTTCGCCCTTTCTCCTCATACATTTCCCGCAGGAGGTTCACAAAATTCTGCGCCCCTGCCGAAAGCGACCTGTTTTTCAGCCATGACACCACGGTATGCGTCAGAATCTCCGGCTCCACCAGCCGTTTGACTACCAGCGCGCCGTCGTCCCCCATCATGCTTCGCGCCGACGCCGGCAGCAGCGCCATGCCGAGCCCCGCGCGCACGCTGAGGACATCCAGTACGATGCTGTCGCTGACGGAAACCAGCTTGGGGGAAAATCCCGCCTGCTTGCAATAGCCCTCGAAGGCCGCTTTCCAACGCAGCGGCACGATGATCGGCTGGTCCTTCAATTCGCTGACGCGCACTGTGTCCCGTCCTCCGACGACTCCCGTTTCCCGATTCATCATCAATACCAGCGGCTCGTTGGACAGTACGATGGAATCGTAAAGATTCGCGTCCACTTGGGACCGAGTGATGCCGATCTCAATGGAATGACTGTCCAGCATCTCCAAAATGCGCGTGCCTTCGCCTTCCCATATTTCAAAAGTCACCATCGGCCAGCGGCGGTGGAACTCGCGCATCAGCTGCGGCATCACCAGCGCCCCGGAAGAAGTGATGGTCCCGATGCGAATCGCCCCGGCGACCCCGGTGCCGATTTCCGTGATCTCCCGCACCGTCCCGTCCACCATGCCCAGGATACGCTCCACCCGGGCATACAGAAGCCGCCCCGCTTCCGTCAGACGGATGCGGCGGCTGCCCCGCTCAAAGAGCTGGACCCCCAGCGAGCCTTCCAGCCGCTTCATCTGCCGCGAAAGCGCCGGCTGCGCGATATTGAGCCGAATCGCCGCGTGGCTGATATTGCCTTCCTCCACCACCGTATAAAACGCTTGCATATCCTTGATTTCCATGCCAAGCCTCGCCTCTTGTTATCTATAACAAATTCACATAGAACCTATGCCGACGTTATCATTATACTTCTTTTCCGCCAAAATGCAAACAAAAAGAGCGCCGCCCCGCAAAAGAGCGCCGCTCTGCTTCTTATTTTACAGGATTCCCAATGATTTCATATACACGGGCAGATTCGCCTCGAAGTTGACGCCGTAGCGGATATCGGTTCCCGCTTTCGCCGTCGTGCGGATTGCCGCCACCGTGAAGTCCACCGCCGCGCGGACCGCTTCCGAAAGCGTAAGGCCGCGCACCATCGCGCCGACCAGAGCGCTGCCGAAGACGTCGCCGGTGCCGTGATAGAGTCCGGGCACGTTCTCGCCGCAAACGTAGGCGATTTCCCCTGCCTCCGCGTCGAAAGTCGCCGCGCCGAGCGTTTTCTCGTTGAAATAAACGCCGGTCAGCACGATCCGCCGCGCCGTCGTCGCCTCCGCGAGCCGCTCCAACAATCCTTCCACGTACTCTTTCGTGTAAGGCCCCGGCCTGTATTCCTCGCCTAAAAGCAACGCGGCCTCCGTCATGTTCGGCTTGATGAGGTCGGCGTAAGCGCAAAGCGCGCGCATGGCAGGCGGGAACGTCATATCAAAGGCCGCGTAGAGCTTACCGTTGTCCCCCATCACCGGGTCGACGGCGATCAAGGTGTCCTCGTCCGCAAGGAGGGAAAAGATTTCGCGCATCATATCCATCTGCGCGAAGGAGCCGAGATAGCCCGTATAGATCGCGTCGAACTTTTCCCCGAGGTCGGCCCAATGCCGCGCCATTGGCAAAAGGTCGTCGGTCAGGTCGCGGAACGTATAGCCCGTAAATCCGCCCGTATGCGTCGAAAGCACCGCCGTCGGCAGCACCGAACATTCGACGCCCGCCGCCGAGATAATCGGCAGCGCCACCGTCAATGAGCAGCGGCCCACGCCCGAGATGTCGTGCACCGCCAAAACCCGTTTTTGCCTTTCCATTCCTCAGGAATCCCCCTCTATTTCCGCAGCCGCGCGTCCGTAAGCGTCTTCCAAACGCACGATGTCGTCCTCGCCCAAATACTTGCCGTTCTGCACCTCGATAATCGAGAGCGGCAGCTTTCCCGGATTTTCCAGACGATGCGCCGTCCCTATGGGAATATAAGTGCTTTCGTTTTCGCGGAAAATCACTTCTTTGTCGTCCAGCGTCAGCTTTCCCGTACCGCGAATTACCGTCCAATGTTCGCTTCGATGGTAATGGATTTGCAGGCTGATGCTCTGTCCCGGATTGACGACGATGCGCTTGACTTTGTAGCCGTCGCCTTCTGCCAGCGTCGTATACTTGCCCCAGGGGCGGTACATCGTGACGTTTTCCTCCGCTTCCCGGCGGCCTTCCTTTTTCAGCTCCGCCACGACGTCGCGGATTTCCTGCGACTCTCCCTTACGGGCCACCAGCAGCACGTCCGGCGTGTCGACGACCAGGAGGTCCTTCAGGTGCATACCGACTACGAGCCTGTCGCCGCCTAAGATCATCGTATTCCTGCAATTCTCGGCGCGCACGTCGCCGGAAAACGCGTTGCCTTCCCGATTCGCCAGCATATCCGCAATGGCGTCGAAACTGCCCACGTCGTTCCATGAAACGCCGTCGAGCGGGGCCACCGCCATTTTCTTCGACCGTTCCGCCACGGCGTAATCAATGGAAATGGAAGTAATCGAAGCAAATTCTTTCTTCGCTTCCGCCACGGAACCTTCCGCCAGCTTCGCCAGTTCCGGCTCGAAAGCGGCGAATTCGCCCAGCATCGTATCCCAGCGGAACAGGAACATACCGCTGTTCCAGTAATAATTGCCGGCGCGCAGATATTCCTCCGCCGTCTCCCGGGACGGCTTCTCCTTGAAGCTGCGCACTTTTCGGACTGCGCCGCCGCCTTTTTCCGTCTCGATATAGCCGTAGCCCGTCTCCGGCGCCTGCGGCGTCACGCCCAACGTCACGATATTTCCCGCTTCCGCGCACGCCGCCGCTTTCCGCACGATCTCCGCAAACCGCTCCACAGGCTGAATCACATGATCCGACGGAGAGACGCAGATCACTTCATCCTTTCCCGCTCCGAGACGCTCGCGGCAATAAGCCATCGCCAGAGCGACGGCAGGCGCGGTATTCCGTCCTACCGGCTCCAAGAGCACATGCGCTGCGTCGGCGCCCGCTTCGCGCAGCTCCGCCTTCACATGGAAATAATAAAGTTCCTGCGTCACGACGACGACGTCTTCCGGCGCCGCCACCTGCAAAAAACGCTCCACGGTCTGCCCGAAAAGCGACCGCTCCGCGCCGATCTTCAAAAACTGTTTCGGATAGCACGACCGGGAAAGCGGAAAAAGCCGCGTCCCGCCGCCGCCGGCTAAAATTACGACCTTCATGTCCAAAATCCTCTCTTCCAATATAAAAAGACGTATCCATTGTACAATGGATACGTCTTTCGTGCAAGCTTTGTCCTATAACTCGTTTCGCAGGAAGCGTCAGCACATCGACTTCGCGAATTCCTCCAATTCCTTGATCGCCTTCGTGACCTCGGCGAGGTTCGCCGTAATCTCTTCCGTCGAAGCCGCCTGCTCCTGACTGATGGCGCCCGTCGTCTCGATGGCGCGGGAAATCTCATTGACGGCGGAATTCATATCGTTCAGCGTC
>JAEERZ010000213.1 GCA_016286075.1 Selenomonadaceae bacterium | reverse complement strand
CGGGCACGAAGGTCGTGCTTCTCGAAAAGGACGCTAAGCAGGCCCCGCCCGTCGGTACCATCGGCGAGGTCATCGCCGTAGACGATATCGGTCAGCTGGTGATGAAATGGCAGAATGGCAGCGGCCTGAACCTTATCCCCGGCGTTGATTCCTTCCGACAGGCCGGTGATACGAAATGACGGACGAGATTCGCGACCAGATTATGGCCATCCGCGAAAGCGGGCTCACAAACATGTTCGACCTCAACATGGTCCAGAGGCTTGCCTATGAGCGCGACTTCCACGACCTTGTCATGTTCATCGAGGACCACAAGCCGGAATATGTGAAGTTCATCTTGACGGGAGAGGAGGAATGAAGCCCCTGCCCGCCGCGCCTCGGAAAAAGTCTGTATACACAAAAAACAACTTGATAATCCTCCTCAAAAGAGTGATGTATGTGATGCCAGAAAAATACACCGCCGCAAAGCGCGAAGGAGGATTTCAAGATGAAAGCAACCACGGCAGAGCTGATCGCGAGCATGAAGGAGCACACCATCGGGGTGGAGGTCGAGATGTACGGCATCACCCGCAGGAAGGCGGCGAGAATCGCAGCCGAATTCTTCGGCACGAGGCGCTACGAGGACACGGCCAGCCGGAATGGATACCTTGCATGGAGCGCATGGGACACGGAAGGGCGCGAGTGGAAATTCCAGCGGGACGTCAGCATCATCGCATCAAGGAGCGACCTACAGACGGAACTGGTAACGCCCATCCTTGGCTACAAGGACATTGAGACCCTGCAGGAACTCCTGCGGAGACTCCGCCGCGCGGGAGCGAAAAGCGACCCGAAGCACATGTGCGGCATCCACGTCCACATCGGAAAGGACGGACACACGCCGCAGACGCTCCGCACGCTTGCGAACCTGATGGCGAGCCACGAGAGCCTCATGATCGCCGCCATGCGGATTGACCAGAACCGCATCGGGCGCTACTGCCAGACGGTGAGCAACTATTTCCTGCGGCGGCTCAACAAAGAGAAGCCCAAGACGATGGCGAAGCTGGCGGACATCTGGTACGAGACGCAGTGGGACAGCCGCAGGAGCGACCATTACAATCCCAGCCGCTACCATTGCCTCAACCTCCACGCCACCTTCACGAAGGGCACGATTGAGTTCCGCCTCTTCCAGTTCGCGAACCCGACGGAAGGCCACAGGAGCGGCATCCACGCCGGAGAGGTCAAGGCATACATCCAGCTTTGCCTCGGGCTCTCGGCGATGGCGAAGGCGCTCAAGAGCGCAAGCCCCATCGAGCCGCAGCGCGAGAATCCGAAATTCGCGATGAGGACCTGGCTGATGAGGATGGGCTTCATCGGCGACGAGTTCGCCACGGCAAGGAGCATCCTGACGAAGAACCTCGCAGGCGACGCCGCTTTCCGCTTCGGAAGGAGCACCCCTTCGGCATAAGCCGGAAGACACCACGAACCCGCCGGAAGGCGGGCTTGGGGTGGTAGAAGGGATGTTCCTTCGGAATCAGAAAGGGGATTGGCAGCGATGAAAGGAAAGATTTACATTGCATACGGGAGCAACATGGATTTCCCGCAGATGGAGGGGCGCTGCCCGGACGCGGAGTTCCTCGGCGCGGGCATGCTGCAGAACTGGCGGCTGATGTTCAAGGGCTCGAAAAGCGGGAGCTATGCCACCATCGAGAAGGAAAAGGGGCTGGCGGTTCCGGTTCTTTTGTGGAGAATCAGCGCGGCGGACGAGCTTCGGCTCGACAGGTACGAAGGCTTCCCGATTTTCTATTACAAGAAGACGGTCACGGTTGCCGATGTCGCCGCCGTAAACGCCTCGTGGTCGCCGAAAAACGGCAAGTGCAAGGGAATGGCCTATATCATGCATGAGGAGCGCACGCTGGGGCTTCCGAGCCACTCGTATTACGGGGTGCTTGCAAACGCCTACCGGCTTTTCGGCTTCGACATGGGCATCCTTGCGGAGGCGCTGGATTTCAGCAATGCAAGAGGAGGTTCTTGCGATGAGAAAGCCTGAGACGAAATGGAAGAAGACCACGACGATGGAGGATCTCGCCATGGAAGGATACGCGGCGATGGGCGCGGTTCTCAGGCACGGCGAGAATGTACTTGTGGTCGGCTGCGAGAGCTTCGGATATCATGCGGCGGTCTACGAGTTGGTCGAGACGCCGCAGGAAACCGGGCTGGGCGATGTCGAGTGCCGCATTGGCCTTGTCGAGGCGGCGGAGGAAGTCTTCAAGGACGGAGGCCACGCGATGGAATGGTGCCTGAAAAAGATCGGTCGGCTCGGCTGATTTCACGTTTTCATTGCGGAAAAGAAAGGACGATGCGGAATGTGGGCAAAAGGCGAAATTAGAGGGTACAAGTTTGAGGTCAAGCACTACGACGAGGGCTCCCAATGGGGCATCGACGAGGGACGGATCTCCAAGCTGCGGGTAACGAAGGACGGCGCAGAAGTCGCCAACTACGACCGGGGCTGGGATATCCTTCCCGCCACGGATGAGGCGCAGGAAGTCGTGAGCGAAATCATCCAGCGGTACAACTAAGCAGAAACAAAAGAGCGCGGCTTTGCGGTCGCGCTTTTCTTCTACCCGCCAAAGGAGGTGTAAATTGTGGGCGAGCTTAGATACGGGCGGTACGGCGGCGAGAGAGAACGGAGCTACCGCGCCACGAATTTCGACTATTACGATCCGTGGCAGGTCGCGGGGGAATACCAGATGCCGATTATCCGAAAGACGGATACAGTACCGGAGCGGCTGCTCGGCTTCAATTACGCCAAATGCGAGAGGGAGGACACAGAGTGCGGCATCCACTTCTTCATCGATGACTATCAGTTCGAGCGGATATGGAGTAATCCCCGGCAGACCATTCCACGCCTCGCCCGTTTCAAGTGTGTGCTTACGCCAGATTTCTCGCTGTACTTGGATATGCCGATGGCCATGAAAATCTGGAATACCTACCGCTCCCGCATGATCGGGCAAATTATGCAGCAGATGGGATTGGAAGTCATCCCTACGTTGAGCTGGGCGGAGGAAAGCACATACAGCTTTTGTTTTGACGGCATCGAGCCGGGAGGAGTGGTGGCTGTATCCACCGTGGGTCTTGTGAGGAAGAAGGATGCGTGGGCAGGATGGTATGCAGGGATGGATGAGGGCCTGCGGCGATTGAACCCAAGTGTCGTTCTGTGTTACGGGACATCGATAGATTACGATTTCGGGGACGTCCCCGTGCGGTTCTATAAGCAGCGCACATTCAGAAATGTGCAGAAAGGATGAGAGTGCGAAAAGGGAGGAAGAAATACCACCAGCGGGCGAACATCGCCGCCAGCGCCAGCACCGCCGCCGATACCGGTGCCAATACCGGTACCGGTTCCGACGCCGCCGGTCCAAAAGCGGCCACATCGTAATCCGTTCCCGGCAACGGATAATTCATCGTTCCATCAGCTGGCGGACGAGGACGGGTATTTCAAGAAACAGCATTTCGACGCTGCGACGAAGACAGCCATCGCAAGTTATCTGAGTCCACATGCGGTTCCGGGAACTCTGTATTCGGAGTCGCAGCACATGAACAACGCCCTGCGTAAAGGTTTAAGGCTTTCGCGCAGCCAGCAGCAGATGAAAGACGGGCTGATGAAAGGCATGCACAATCTTGG
Source organism: Selenomonadaceae bacterium (assembly GCA_016286075.1). Lineage (GTDB taxonomy): Bacteria > Bacillota > Negativicutes > Selenomonadales > Selenomonadaceae > RUG12372. The sequence goes on along the minus strand of JAEERZ010000213.1, from coordinate 431 downwards.
CGAGAACATGATAATGACGCGTTATTGCCGTGTCGGGTACATGAGAGACCTCGGCTGCGCGAATTTCGACAAGCTGACCATCGCCACGCTGCAGAAGCGGCTGGTGGGAAAGACATACACCGACAACGCCTTTGTCAGCGTCTCATGCAACAACTTCTCGAAAGCACCGAAATCCAACTGCTTTACTGACAAGGCGGTAAAACTGAATATCCGGGCACCTGCATCTGCGAAGGCGATAATGCCCGGAAAAGGGCCGGGCGGAAACTTCGGGGAGTTCGTTTTAGCTCCGGGGCAAAGATACCGCATTACGGGTCTGCGCTGGACGGGAAAGCGCGGACGCACGGGAATGAACTATTACAAGCAGATTGAGCTTGACGTTGAGATTTATTAAGGGGGACAGCATTATGGCAGACAAGAAGAAGGGAAAAGAC